>JAGRNM010000036.1 GCA_020440745.1 Deltaproteobacteria bacterium | reverse complement strand
TTTTTTCTTCTTTTGGCAAAGCAATAACTTTGTTTAATTTGAGAAGAGGTGAGGCTTTCTTTTTTAATAGTAATTTCTTTTGGATTTTTGAGGTGTTTTTGGGCAATATTGCGAATAGCCTGAGGCATGGTGGCAGAAAATAAAGCAGTCTGACGATTATTAGGAGTATGATCTAAAATCCATTGCACGTCTTCTAAAAAACCCATGCGGAGCATTTCATCCGCTTCATCCAAAACTAGGGCCTTGATTTTATCTAATTGAAGCGTTCCCCGCCTTAAATGATCCATGAGACGTCCAGGAGTACCAACGACTATGTCTACTCCTTTTTTTAGTTGTTGGATTTGTTCTCTCATACTGGCCCCTCCATAAACAGGTAGGGCTTTCAATTTTTTTAGGCTGGATCCATACACTTGAAAAGCCTTGGCGACTTGGATAGCGAGTTCTCGAGTAGGGGTGAGTACTAGTATGGAGGGTTCTCTTTGCTCAAAATTTAGTCGTGATAGGAGAGGTAGGGCAAAGGCTGCGGTTTTTCCTGTGCCTGTTTGCGCTTGTCCAACTAAATCTTGGCCTTTTAATAAGTAAGGGATGCTTTTTGCCTGGATGGGTGAGGGGCTTTGGTATCCGATTTTTTTTAAGTTTGCTAGCAAAGGACTTGATAAGCCCAGCTCAGCAAAGTTTAGTATGGGGGTGCTCATGGGGTCCATGGGTTTTCCTTTTCCTTTTTTTCCAGAGTAGCTCTTCTTGGTCAGGCTTTTAGCAAGGCTTAGGAAAAGGTCGCTGGTATTGATTAAAGTCTAGGGTCTTATAGTCTAGAGGCTTTTTGACTTCAATCCCTAAATCTAGACTTAGCCCTAAAAAATCTTTAGTAATTTTTTGTTTTTTTAGCTCTGTTATCAAGTTTGGAATTTTTTTAGGAATCATCGAGCTTTTGGGGAGAGCTTTAAGAAAAGTCCTTGACCCTAGGGTTAAAGTCCGACAGTGCCTGGGGCCATGTCCCAACTTTTAACCACTCCTCTTCATGCTTGGCATGTGGCTCATGGTGCCAAGATGGCTCCCTTTGCGGGCTATGACATGCCTATCCGTTATGGTTCTTTAATAGAAGAACACTTATGTGTGCGGCAAAAGGTGGGGCTTTTTGATGTGAGCCACATGGGGCAATTTTATGTCTCTGGTCCCAATAGTTTAGTTTATTTGCAGCAAGTGCTTTCTAATCATGTGGCCAAACTAGAGGTAGGGGATTCTCAATATGCTTTGCTTTTAAACGAGCATGGTTATGCCTTGGATGACTTGATTGTTTCTAGGATTGAGGAGCAAAAGTATTTGTTAGTGGTTAATGCCTCTAATCGTCTTAAAGATTTTTCTTGGATGCAAAAGCATCTAAGGGACGGGGTTTCTTTAATAGACCAAAGTGAAAATACTGGGATGATCGCCTTGCAAGGGCCAGCATCTATTAAGCTTTTAAACTATTTAAACATCCCTTGGAGTGAGAGGTTGCGTTTTAAAACAAGGGCGCTAGAGATGGCAGGTTCTTCTGTCTTGATTAGCGGGACAGGTTATACGGGAGAAGTAGGAGTGGAGGTGCTTTGTCAGACAGGCGAGACTTTAGATATTTGGGAAAATCTATTAAAAGCCGGTCAGGACTTGGGTATTCAAGCCATTGGTTTAGGGGCTAGAGATACGCTACGTTTAGAAAAGGGTTATGCGCTTTATGGTCATGAGTTGAGTGAGGAAATCAGCCCTTTGGAGGCCGGTCTTTCTTGGGTGATTGATTTTAAAAAAGAAGCTTTCATCGGCAAAGAAGCCTTATTAAGTCAACGCGCTTTGGGTTTAAAAAGACGAGTCAAAGCTTTAAAACTTTTAGAAGCCGGTGTGCCCCGTGAAGGAATGGAACTTAAAAAGGCCGGGGGCCAAGTCTTAGGCAAGGTCTTAAGCGGCACTCAAAGTCCCAGTCTTCAGTGTGGGATTGCCTCGGTCTTGGTGGATTTAGAGGCTTTAGAGGGGGTGGGAGAAGTTTTCGTTGACATCCGAGGTAAATTGAAAAAAGCAAGCCTTGCTTCTTTTCCACTCATTTAATGATTTTTTTAAAAAAGGATCGTCCATGAACATCCCACAAGATTTACGTTATACCAAAGAACACGAATGGCTCCGCCTAGAAGGAGACATGGCCACAATCGGCATCACCGACTTTGCCCAAGACCAGTTGGGCGATATTGTTTATCTAGAATTGCCGGAGGTGGGTGAGAGTTTGGAAAAAGAAAAAACTTTTGGGGTGGTGGAGTCTACTAAATCAGTCAGTGATCTCTTTGCTCCTATCAGTGGAGAAGTTTTGGAGACTAACGAGTCTTTAATCGATAGTCCCGAGACAATTAACGAAAGCCCTTATGAAGAGGGTTGGATGATTAAGTTAAAAATTTCGGACCCCACCCAATTAGAAGATTTATTAAAATCTTCAGCCTATCAAGATTTAATTAAAGCTTCTTAAACAAAGTCTTTATAGTGCCTCTTAGGAGGCTTAAGCAAAGCTAGAGAACCTTCTTGATTAAGAGTATTAATGATTAAGGGGTTTTTTGTAGTTTTTTTTGTAAAAATCTAAAAGGAAATAGCTATGTTTTACCAAAGCTTAGTTAAAAATTTGGTTTGTTTTTTAATAGGCACTAGCCTTTTAGGGATGGTTTCCTGTGGAGGAGATAGTCATACTTTTCCTGATCTTAGTGAAAACCTCGCAGTATGTGGCAATGGTTTCATCGAGTCTGGTGAAATTTGTGACGACGGTAATGATCGTGAAACAGATGCTTGTTTAAATGATTGTACCCAAGCCTTTTGTGGGGATGGCAGGGTGCACGAAGGAGTGGAAGCCTGTGATGATGGCAACGACTTAAATAATGATGATTGCACTAATCATTGTTCTCTTTCCACCTGCGGCGATGGCATTGTGCAAGAGGATGAGGCTTGCGATGATGGAAATACCAATAATGAAGACGGCTGCTTAAATACTTGTATGATAGCTACGTGTGGCGATGGTTTTGTGCAAGCAGGCTCAGAAGAATGCGACGACGGCAATAATATCGACGACGGGTCTTGTATGGCAGACTGTAGTGCTCCAACGGTGCTGCAAGTGGTGAGTGGGATTGATCATGCTTGTGTGCTTTTGGAGGATGGCTTGGTAAAGTGTTGGGGAAGGGGAGAATGGGGGATGTTAGGCTATGGCAATACTAATAATATTGGGGATGATGAGTTGCCTAAGGTAGTTGGTGAAGTGTCTCTTGGCGCTCCGGCAGTGCAATTAGCCGCGGGCTATAGTCATACTTGTGCTCTATTAGAAACAGGAGGGGTGAAGTGTTGGGGTGAGGCTAGTTTTGGCCAGTTGGGTTATGGCAATACGGAAGATATTGGAGATGATGAGTTGCCCAGTTCTGTTGGCGAAGTGGATATTGGGATTGGAGGTAATATTGTCCAATTAGTGACGGGGGGATATCACACTTGTGTTTTGTCGGACCTGGGGACTGTTCGTTGTTGGGGAGAAAATAGCTTTGGCCAATTAGGCTATGGCCACACCTGGCGGATTGGTCATAATCAAGTGCCTAGTATGTCACCGGTGGGAGGGGATGTGGATGTAGGTGGTTTTGTTACTCAGCTTTCTGCTGGGCCTCAGACGACTTGTGCCTTATTAGACACGGGCACGGTCCGTTGTTGGGGTTGGAATAATTATGGCCAGTTAGGCTACGGAAATCTAGAAAATATTGGGGACGATGAATCTCCTAGCAGCATAGGGGATATCAATGTGGGTGGCACGGTCAGCAAAATAAGCGCTGGAGCCAGCCATACCTGTGCTTTATTGGATACGGGAACCGTGCGATGCTGGGGTGGGGCAATATGGGGCCAGTTAGGCTATGGAAACACCAATGATATTGGCGATGATGAAGATCCAGTAACGGCCGGTGATGTCCAGATAGGAGGAGGTATTGTGGCGGATCTTGTTGCCTATAACAGTCATACCTGCGTTCTACTAGAGACGGGTTCTGTCCGTTGTTGGGGTTTAAATGTTTACGGTCAATGTGGTTATGTCCATGACGGAACTAATCTATACATTGGTAATAATGAGTTGCCTAGTTCGGTGGGAGATGTGGAGGTAGGCGGTCCTGTTCTACAACTAGCTCCCGATGGATCTAATACCTGCGCCTTATTAGAAAGCGGTGGGGTGCGCTGCTGGGGTTGGAATACCCATGGAGAACTAGGTTACGGAAATTTAGAAAATATTGGGGATAACGAAACGCCCACTGATGCCGGTGATATTGACTTGTTTTAATCTCAAGCTTTTAAAATTATAAAAACTTACTTTTCTTAGCTTCCTTTCTAATTACTAAAAACTTTAACGAGCTAAAGGCTAGGAAAGGAAATTCGGAATAAAAAACAAAGTAATCGTCCGAATTTCGGACCTTCTAAAAATAGCAAAGAGACCTTGGATTAGCTTGAGTCTTTGAATTTTAAAGGAATAATTTTTTGGTAGTGGTAGGAACACTTTTTGCTTCTTTTCAATAGATTGACCTTATTTTTTTGAAAAGGAGTGTTTATGTCGGCCATTAGATCCATTCAAAGCAAAACACATACTAGTTTAGCTTCTAGCTTAAGGGCCCTTTCTTCTACTGCTAAGAAACCATCGGACCCAAGTCCTAAGCCTTCTTTTCAAAAAAAATCTCTCAAGCAAAAAAATTTAAACAAGCTTGAGTCTAGCAAAGTGCTCAACCCCAACAAGCCTTTACCTGGTAAGGAATCCAATCCCGCAGTCCAGGCTTTATTGCGTTTGGAGGGGGCTAGTGGAAAATCAGCTTATCAAGCTTCTTCCCCTCGTTTTGAGGAGAATGATTTATATGGACCCTCTGGCAAGCCCACTAAGGAAGATATAGATCAAGACAGGATAGGTGATTGTTACTATGTTGCCACCTTAGCTGCCATAGCCGATGAACAACCTGAAAAGATTGAGGATGCGATTCAATATAATCCTAATAGCGAAACTTTTACGGTCACCTTGCATGAAAGATATGACAGTAACGGTTGGTGGCCGGGTGGCGGTAAAACCCGTGAGGTGACGATTGAAGTCACTCAGGCAGAGATCGAAGATAACTTACAACGTAGAGGGGGTAGCACGGTCGATAACAATAACCTTAACAATAATACTATTGATGCTCCTATTTGGCCAGCGGTGATGGAGACCGCCTATGCTAAGCTTAACGACAAAGACGCGACCGATGGTTTGGATGAAGGTTATAAGGAAATCGTGGGTGGTTGGGCTAAGGATGCCATGCTTGCCGTCCTTGGAGACAAGGGAGAGGTGTTTAGAGTTAATAGCTCTGAAGATAAAGACTTAGAGAAAGCTTATGATCATCTTAGCCAAGCGATCAAAAACGATCAGCCCATTACCTTGTCAACCGATCCAGAAAGTGTTTTCTGGAATTTCTTAGGTGCGCAGGATGGTTTAGTCGATGACCATGTCTATAGTCTAGAGGGCATCGATCATGATAGTAATGGAGAAGTTGTTTTGCAATTGCGTAACCCTTGGGGTGATAATAATAACAAAGACGAGGGTGTGAGTCACCCTGATCCTGTCATTGAGGTTAAACTCAAAGATTTAGTCCTGGCAGGGGGCTTGGATTATTTTAATATAGGCCCTGAGCCAAAATAGGCTCTAGCTGAAAGGATCTTTTTACGTTTTGCTTCATAGGATTTAAATATTGATGTTCAAACAAACTAGGTTTCTAAAAACAATTTGCAATCTACTTTTGTTATTAATGACTTTATTAAGTGGGACTGCCTGTATGGAGAGACTAAGCATAAAACAATTACCATTTCCTTTTAACGTAGAAGAAATGAATCCAGATCAAGGTTATGCTATGCAGGCATCTCTTAAAAAAATGTTGGAAGATTATCTAAGAGGGCATTGGAAAATCAAGACGGCACGTTATTTTGTTAGCGAAAAAGAGGTAGAATGGATTGCTTTGCATAAATTAATCCGTAATTCTTTAAGAGATCAGGGGCATACCAAAGAGCTTGAAATAGAGTGGGAACGGATAGGTCTTGATCTAGTAGCTATCTTTAAACATGGGAGAATTTTTAGCCAAACCATAGCTATTGCTATGTTGCCCCAGGCAATTGAAGGGAAGTGGGTTTTTGGCTATTTTTCTTTAGTAGAAGTTGAATAGAGGTGAGGAAAAATTTTTTAGCTAATCAGATTATTTTAGCTAATCAGATTAAAAGAAAGCCTATGCCTACTAGCCAAAATCGAAAGCTACAAGACGGAGCTTTGATTTTGAGTTTTTGAAGTCCTTGCATCGACTGAAAATCGAAGCTCCGCCTTGGATGATTCTAAATTAATATTTACATTAGGTCTTTGTAAAACGGGCTTAAAAAACAGATTAGATAGCTTAGTTTATCTAAGCTAGAGTCAATGAGTCTTTTATTTTTGTTATTTTTGAGAAAAGTTTTTTGGAAAAGCTTGCCATAAGCCCTTAAGAATAAAAATCTCCAGTTAATGCTTTCTCACTTTTATAAGATGATTCATAAAATTAAAATTGAAATAAAGACTAAGCCCTTTATCCCTAAGCACTGTTCGCAAACTTAGCCTTAAAATTCTTCTTCCAAAGTTGATATTTGAATTGTTTGGCTTTTTTAAGAGCCTGAGTCTTTTGAGCCACCCATTGCGGATTGCCAATAAACAGGCTTGAAGAATAAGGACGTTTTTCCTTCCAGTCATTTTCTAAAATAAAAGCCACCATCTCCCGATAAGCCTTTTGCCTTGCTTTAGGAGTTTTAGCTAATTCCAGATAAATAGGGGCTGGGTCAATGAGAGGATCCGCCTTGCCATAGGCATAATAGGCATAACTACTCCAGGCATAATCCTTAGGATGGCTAACCATGCCAGCCCTCTTAGGATTAAGATCAATATAATGCATCACCTTTAAAAGATCGGCATCTGTTTGAATCCTGGGCGACTTAAAACGATCCATCACCACCTGACCACGGCGCTGATTTTTTTTGTTATAAAGCCTGGCAAAGCAGGAATTAACTAGTCTAAAAAAGTCACTTAAAAGCTCTTTGCTTTCACAGTAGCCGCTGAGGTGAGGGTGGTTATCTAAAAAACAATAAGAGTAGATTTGGACCTTATAGCGTTTTTTATAGCGTAGGAGGAGGTCATAATAAGCAGACTTGGCCCATTCCTTTGCAAGGAGCCAGTCTTTATTGTGGCATTGCCAGGTGATATGAAAGGTCGAGTGATCGTCAAGAATCATATATCTGGGTTGAGAGGGCATGTAGAGATAAGAAGCAAAGCAAATGCCAAGTGATGGATCTTAAGGATTAAAATTAAGAAAGCATTAGAATTAAATGCTTATAGCTAAGCTCTTTAAAAAAAGAACTAGAGGATTTTTAAATAAAGGACGAAAATCAAACAAAAGCCGTCCCAATATGGACCTCCGTCTAAAGATAATCATGGCGATCTATCCTGAGTTAGATGAAGATAGGGATTTAGTGCCAGATGTTACCGACAATTGCCCAAATACTTTTAATCCATCCCAATTGGATACGGATGGCGCTGGTGCGGGTGATGCCTGCGATAACGATGATGATAATGATGGACTGCCTGATAATGTAGAACCCGTTTACGGAACTAATCCTCTTAAAGCCGATACGGATGGGGATAACATGAATGATCTAGATGAAATTAATGCAGGCCGCAATCCCCTAGTTAATGAAGTCGTTGTCCTGATAGGAGCTACTTCTTAATGGCTTTATTAAAGTAAAGCTCCGTCTTGAAGCCCAATTACATAGCAGGCCACGCTGACCTTAAGAGTAACATGAGAGGACGAGGGCTGCGGTGTCCTATTTTTTGGTTAGCTTTGAATAAAGCTTAAAAAATCACCTCCATATGCCAAAACATTGGCGTCCCAGAAGTCAATGAACTCTTGAACTTCATTCCCTAATATTTAGCTCTGAAGGGTCTGCTTAATTTGCCTTAGCGTCAGGTAGAGACTTAGCTTTCAATTGCTCTTGACAAAAGTAGCTACCATAGCTACTTTGAGATTATGAAGGCTGTTGGCATCAAAGAGCTCAAAAACCAACTCAGTCGCTACTTAAAAATGGTACGCGCGGGAGAATTTATTTACGTGATGGACCGTGATGAAATCATCGCCGAGCTTCATCAGCCGACCTTTCCCGTCAAATCCAAGCTCAGCCCTTGGGAGCAATTCTTAAATCAGGCCGAAAAAGATCAAGCCTTGGTCAAGGCCCAAGCCTCGGAAGAAGGAAAGCCGCTTAATTTAAAAAAATTAAAGCCTTGGCCAAAAAAACTTTCTTTAAAACCTATTCTTAAGCAAGTTCGCGAGGACCGATTTTCTGATGCCCAATTATTTTGATTCCAGCCTTGTTATTTCTTTACTCATTCAAGATACGAATGCCTCTAAAGCGGCTAGCATGTGGGAGGATTCCAGCCAAAGCCGCGTTAGTTCTATCCTATTAGAAGGCGAGTGCTTGACGGTGCTGAGGCGTTTGTTCCAACAACATCGCCGCCAATTGCCTAAGGATTGGTTAAAAAACGCTGAAGAAACCTTTGAGCAAATGCTAAAACAAATTAACCTAAAAACTTTAGACGCTTCTGTCATCAAAGTGCTTCGCGCAGAAAAAAGCTTGGCTCAATGTCGATCCTTAGATGCGCTTCACCTGGCAACTCTTCTTTATCTACAAAAGTTTAGTGATGAGAAGATTACTTTGCTTAGTTTTGATGAAGATATGAAGCGCTTAAGTAAGAAATTAAAGATACCTGTGGCTTAATTAATCAATGAAAGACGGTGTGATTTTGAGTCTTTTAGGATAAAAATCGACCGTCAATAGGCCCTCCGTCTTACTTGGTTATTGTATTTTTTGTTTGCTTTTACATCGTGATGCTTAAGCATCTTGACATCTTTTCTTATTTTTATTAAATTTTTTAATAAGAGGTTTAATTTTATGAGAACGACTTTAACCATAGACGACGACCTTTTGGCTGCCGCAAAAAGTCTGGCTAGAGAAAGCTCCACCTCTTTGGGAGAGGTTGTTTCCAAGTTAATGCGGAGAGGATTAAATACCACTTCAAGAATGAGTAAAAAGCGCTCCTCTTCTGGTTTTCCAGTTTTTTCCGTTCCTAAAGGGGCTCATCTTATCACCTTGGAAGACATTCGGAGAGCGGAGGATGAGGAGTAATGATTTCTCTTTTGGATGTGAATATGCTCATCGCCTTGGCTTGGCCTTCTCATCTTCATCATCATAAGGCGGGGACATGGTTTGCCAATCATAGCAAGCTCGGGTGGGCCACTTGTCCCATGACCCAGTGTGCTTTTGTAAGAATCTCTTCTAACCCTAAGATTATTCCCGAGGCGGTTAGTCCAAAAGAAGCACTGGCCCTGCTTGTGGAGATTGTCCGGCATCCTGCCCATCATTTTTGGAAAGAGGATATTAGCCTTTTGGACTCTAAGGTGCCCACGGATCTTCTGCTTGGGCATCGGCAGGTAACTGATGCTTATTTGCTGGGTTTGGCTATTCGGTATAAAGGTAGGTTGGTGACCCTGGATGCAGGGCTTTCTGCTCTGCTTTCAAAAAATAGTCCTCATCGGAAAGCTCTTTGTATTTTGTAAATTATAAGAAATGGATTAGTAGTGAGTTAACCGGGAAGCTTTATTTTGTAATAAAATTATGAATAATCGGTTCTAGGTTAAACTTTTGAACCATCAAAACAAATGAAAAGGGATGGAGGCAACTGCTTAAGTATATTGATCCTGAATTATATAAAATTTAGTGGATGCAAATATAAAA
>JAGRNM010000369.1 GCA_020440745.1 Deltaproteobacteria bacterium | reverse complement strand
CCTCTGTCTTCAGGTTTTTGCAGACGAATAGCCATATTATAAAAAAGTTCTCTTGTCCTAGGGTGGCCGTGCTTATGTAAAAAGTTTCTTAAAGGCTCTCTCCCTTTTTCAAAGGCTTCTTCTAAAAGAGTAAAAGTCGCTTGAGAAATAATACCCTGATTAGATTCGGTCTTAACTGTACTCTCCACAGCTTGGTAGGTCTCAGAAGCAACAGGCGCCATAATGTAAATAGTCAAAATCATGGCCAAGCCTGTGATGACTTGGTTGGGAGGAATTTGTTGAGTCCCTAAAGCAGACCTAATTAAACCCAAGACCACAGCGATTTTAACAAAAGCGCTGACCATGATAATAACAAAAGGCAAAAGTGCAATAGCAGCCAGGCCAAACATGATGAGTAAAGGCTGACTAATAGGCTGCTCTCCGTTTGCCTGGGCTAAGAGCGGCATAGGACTTAAGATTAATAAGAAAAAAACTAAGAGGCCTAGTTTATTAAAAAGCGATTTCATGCCTCTTCCTCCTCCGGGTTGGATTTGAGTTCGGCTAAAAGATTTAAGTTTTGTTCGCTAGCACCCAAAAGCAAACGACGACCTTGTAATTCTACAAGGTAAAGTGCCTTACGGGGTTCTAAGCCATAACGTTCTAAGACTTTTAATCTAGATCCTCGTCTAAGGTTTTTAGGAGTTAATAAACGAGGTAAGAGCCACTTAATTAAGACAAAGGCAAAGGCGATGACCGCTAACAAGGCCAAGACCATGGTAATGAAAAGACCGCTAAAGTCTTTTACGGGAGGTGGTCCTGCCTCTTGAGCTTGTAAGTCAAGACTCAAAAAGAAAAAACTGCAGGCTATACTTAATGAAGATAAAATTGGTCTCATGTATTTATTAATCAAAAAGCTTAATGAGGCGTACTCCTAGCTTGCCTTCAATTTCTACTAGCTCCCCTTTAGCCATAAGTTTTCCATTGGCTACTAAGTCCACAGCCTCATTGGGAAAGCGATTAAAATCTACCACGTCTCCCTTTTTTAGTTCGGTAATTTCTTTAATAGTGAGAGTCTTTTTTCCTAAAACCGCTACCACTTGGGCAGCCACTTGTGCGCTAAGGCTAAGACCAGGATGGCTGGCTTGAGCCTTAGGAGCTGATCTTACAGGAGCTCTGGGAGCAGGACTTGCTTTTTTTGTCTTAGGAGCAGGAGGCGGTGGGGGGGACTTTGATGATCCAGCAAAATCAAAGGGATCTCCGCCACTAGAAGTATCTGCCTCCTCAGCTTCCTCAAAAGGATCTTGTGAATCTTCTGCTGGGGCATCTAAGTCTTCTAAGCTA
>JAGRNM010000368.1 GCA_020440745.1 Deltaproteobacteria bacterium | reverse complement strand
GACTCCAGGGGGAACAAAAAATACTAAAAACAAGGTCAACCAAACACCTGACCACAACAATAAACTTTTAAACACTAAGTCCGCCCACTTCCCCAACCTAATCGAAAACACAAAAAATAAAATTACTAAAATTCCTATCCCAAGACAAAATAATAAGTGAACACTAGCAGAAGTTAATTCCCTTAAAATAAAAATCCTAAAAAAACTTAAAATTAAAATAGGCAATTCAAAACCATAAAGCAGCATTAATAATTTTTTAGGGTCTTTTCTTAGCTTCCAAAATCCTAAACCAAGACTTAAAAGAGGCATTAAAAACAAAACTAAAAAGAAAAAAATAAAACTTCCGTTAAAATCGAATCTCATAGGACTTTTAAACCAATCTTCTAACAAAATGGGAAAAGCCCCAAAATAAATCACCGAAAAGAAAATTAAATTCCAAGACCAAAAAAATAAATGGCTTAAGATAGAAATGGTTTTTTTCATGATTCTATTCTCCTTGTAACATGGCCAGGGCTTGATTTTGGATTTGCCCAATAAAAGGTTTAAAATCTTCCCTAAGGGGTAAAAAACTTTGATCAAAGTAGACGCTAACCATCACCCAAGATTGACCAGGATTAAGCAATCCTTCCCAAACCCTAGAAGCATAATCCTCCGTATACTTGTCTTGAGAAACAAACCAATAAGCCGCCCTCAGTCCCATGGAATCTAACTCCACCAAACGAATGGCTTGATTTGGATTAATATAAAAAGAAAAAGAGCTTTTAATAGAATAACCATTGCCCTCTAAACATTGCTCCGGATGATGATGCCCTCTCCAAGACTTAGCTTTAACCAAAAAGATCGTTGCCGACAGTTCTCCTGAAGTGATCTTCTTTTTTTGATAACTGGTCACTCCATGGCGTAAGAAGAGGTCTTTTTCTTTATCTGTTAAAGCCAAACTTTGATTTGTAGGCGCTATTTCTACCGCTGCCTGTAACTGATCGTAGTCTTTGGATTGATAAATAAAAATAGAAACTAAAATAAAAAGAATCAGACTTAGAGTTTGCTTTAATCTAAAACGAGTAAAAGATTGGGAGCTTGTCCCCAAATTATTCAAATTAAATGATCTTTTAGCAATCGCAGAAGTGAGATGATTTTTAGAAGCCAAGTACTTTAATAAAATATAAGTCAACACCGAAGAAAAACTAAATCCCAGTATACCAAGAGGCACATGGATCATTTCTTGTATCACAATTGGCGCTTCTAAAAAATAGACCAATACTAGCACCACCACCCTAAACAAATTGGCCAGCAAAAGAAAAAATAAACTTAAAGCAAAACAAAATAACCATTTTA
>JAGRNM010000367.1 GCA_020440745.1 Deltaproteobacteria bacterium | reverse complement strand
GGAGCTGTTTTATTGCCTTGGTCTTTATTTAAAGAAGAAAAAAGTAAAAACATAAAACCTAATTAAAAAAACACCATGCAACCCTTTTTATTACAATCGGACTTTTTGACCATTCCTAGTTTTGCTTTCATGATTATGATGGCTTCTCTCTTAGCCACTTGGGCCACTTATGCCACGGCCCCTAAAAAGGGCTTAAGCCAACTCTACGTTTTAGACATTGCCATTGTATGCACCATTGGAGGTGTCATCGGCATGCGACTTTTTCATGTTTTTGTAGAAGCCCCTGATTATTATTGGGAACACCCCTTAAGAGTCTTTGAAGTCTGGCGAGGCGGTTTTGTAAGTTATGGTGCTTTTTTGGGGGTCTTTGCTAGCGGCATTGCCTATTGCCGGTGGCGTAAAATCGATACCCTTAAGTACGTGGATCACATGGTACTCTACGCTGGACCTATTTTAATTTTTACCACCCGTATTGGCTGTTTATTAGCAGGCTGCTGCTTTGGCAAGCCCACCCACCATCTGGAGGCAGAATGGTTGACCTATCTAGTCTTTAACAACCCTTCTTCCGATGCTGGCAGTCGTCATTTAGGAGTCCCCTTATGGCCCACCCAGATCTATGCCATGACCTATGCGGTGATTCTTTTTGGCATTAATTATTGGACCTACAAGCATCAAAAATTTAAAGGCCAAATTATCCTAACTTTTTTAATAGCCTACGCTATTTTTAGAAGTTTGTTAGAATTTATCCGTGGTGATGCGGATCGTGGCGTTTATTTTAATAATACCATCTCCACCGCGCAGATTATGAGTCTACTCTTTGCCAGCACCTGCCTAGTACTCTATTTTATTTTTAGAAAAAAATACCCCTTAGAAAAAAAAGCTGACTAAAATCCCACATGATTGAAAAGCCAGAAAGCCAAGACCCTAACTTTTTTCCCAGAACTACCACAGAACTCTTTATTACTTGGATACTAGCCATGATGGCCTTTAAGCTATTAGGCTACTTATCCTTCTTACCCTACTCAGGCGAATGGTTGCCTCTTTTACAGTCTGGTTTATTAATTTTTTTTCCGCTTGTTCTTTTTACTCTACAAGGAAGAAATTTTAAAATCTTTGAACTTAAATTAAAAGAACTTCAATATTCTTTAAAAATCTTCTTACTTTTAAGCTTAGCTATTTTTCCCCTACTTCACTTATTAAATCACTTTTTTCAGAGCCTAGCCTTTGGTCACCACTATCAAGGAGCTTCTTTAGCGTCACTGCCAGAGTTTTTTTTCTACCATCTTTTAGCCGTCGCCCTGCCTGAGGAGGTTTTTTTTAGAGGATATTTTCAAGA
>JAGRNM010000366.1 GCA_020440745.1 Deltaproteobacteria bacterium | reverse complement strand
TGGATTAAGTTTTAAACGAGGGTGAGCATAGATCTGGACAGACATAGCGCTTTAGATATTATTTTTTAGATTAACTAATCAGTCTTAGAAAAAAATATTTTTATCATTATTAATTAAACCACCGCTGTCTTTAAAGGGGTTACCGTTGCCTGTGAATTTTTATCTTTATCTTCTGGGTACTCTATTCTTTGGTGGTAGATCCCTACTAAGACCCTTGTAAAAGTCTCACTGATTTCATGTAAATCTCTTAAACTTAGATCACATTCGTCTAATTGTTCTTCAATAAAATTACTATTAATAATCTGTTGTACTTTGGCACGAATACTATGGGGCTTTTTTTCTTTTAAAGAACGCACAGCCGCTTCTACCCCATCTGCTAAAAGAATAATACCAGCCTCCCTAGTCTGAGGACGAGGGCCAGGATAGCGATAGTGTTTTTCATCGACTTTTTCCCCTTTTTCTTCGGCAATCTTTTTAGCCTTATTATAGAAAAAACCGATTACTTTAGTACCCTGATGCTGAGGAATAAAATCAGTAATACGTTGAGGCAATTTGTATTCCTTAGCCATTTCCAAACCATCCTTGACATGACTGGCAATAATCAAAGCGGACATAGAAGGGCTTAAATCATCATGACGATTATAACCACTCTGTTGGTTTTCGATAAAATAATCGGGCTTACGCATCTTACCTACGTCATGAAAATAACTACCTACCCTAGCCAATAAAGGATTAGCACCGATGGCGGCGGCGGCGGCTTCAGAAAGCACTGCTACTAGCTGACTATGATGATAAGTACCTGGTGCTTTCACAATCATCTCTTGTAATAAGGGATGGTTAAGATTGCCTAGTTCTAAGAGTTTAATGTCAGTGACATAATCAAAAATCATCTCAATGAGAGGCGACAAAACCAAAACCGTAGTCGCTACTAAAAGTCCTCCAGCAAAGCCAAAAAGACAATGCCAGCTGATTTCTTGAATACTTAAACTCTCAGAGACACTAAAGACACTAACCAGTTTAATTGCCAAAACCATGACAGCATTAAATAATCCCAAAACCAATCCAGCCCGCAAGATCGAGCTTCGCCTATCCACGTGGGCAATCGAAGCTGCAGCTACAATACTAGAAAACAAATAATAGATAGAAAGATCCAAGTCCCCCTGTAAAAAGAAACCACTCAAAGCACTGGCAACAATACTAAGGATTAAAGCTGTTTCACTATTTAAAATATAACGGGTCAGCATCGCCCCAGCCGCCACCGGAATAGCATAATAAAAAGCAGTTAAAGGCATGCCTAAGTCTAAAACATCACTCAACCCCCTCATAAAAACCGAACCCA
>JAGRNM010000365.1 GCA_020440745.1 Deltaproteobacteria bacterium | reverse complement strand
AATCCCCTCTTTCGTATTGAATTTTAATTAATTCTCTTAAAAGATCTTGCCTATCCCAAGCACTTCCTTTTTGAAGAGACACCAAAAGATCTTTATACGCCTCAGGAGATCCCAAACCATAAATACAACTCACACTGGCTACGATGATGACATCTTTTCTTTCTAAGAGCGCCCTTGTGGCACCATGGCGCATTTTATCGATTTCTTCATTAATAGAAGAATCCTTTTCTATATAAAGATCTTGAGCTGGCACATAAGCCTCGGGCTGGTAATAATCGTAATAACTCACAAAATATTCTACCGCATTGTCCGGAAAAAACTCTTTAAACTCTCGATAAAGTTGAGCTGCTAAAGTCTTATTAGGCGCCATCACTAAAGTAGGAAGCCCCAAACGGGCCGCCACATGAGCCATGGTGAAAGTCTTACCCGAACCCGTCACTCCTAAAAGAGTCTGAGCTGAAAATCCTTTTTCATAAGCAGAAACTAAAGCCTCAATCGCCTTGGGCTGATCCCCCCGGGGCTCAAAGTTACTTTTAATTTTAAAGGGAGAGTTATTCATCTTTAAAGTTTAGAAGACTCCATAGAAGGGACTTACTTACTAATCTAAGACGGCAGTCTTAGCGTACAAGCCTAACCATTTCTTAAGTTTTTTAGACCCGCTTAGAGTTAAGGCGATAATCACCAAAAGTTTTCCCAACTTGCCAGCAGTTGCAATGGCCCAAACAGCCACAATATTTAAATTGGCTAAGATCCCAGCCACCAAAGCAAAAAAACAAGGAAAGAAAGTAAAAACCCCTACGGTGAGGGCTCCATAACCAAAGGACTCTTTTCCCTCCATCCAAAGATGAATCTGCTGTAAATAACCCAAATCCCCTAATTTTTGAAAGGCCCAGGGCTGAAATTGACTAGTCAAAAACCAAGCGGCCGATCCCAAACCTAAGGCAAAACCAAAACAAGACATAATAGTCCAACGCCTTACATGACGATGATTAATACTAAGAGCAGCAGCCATAATAGCATCGGTGGGAATCACCATAATAATCGCGTCCACAAAAAAGAGCCAAAAAAAGGCTAAAGATACCCACGGACTTTCGGCACCGGCAGCTAGTAAAGTAGCATAATGGCGAATGCGTTCTTGTTTCACAAAAAAAGACTCCTAGAAGTCTAGATCGAAGTTCTCTCTACTTTAAAGTCCAAGTAGTCGAGCCATCGGGATTGTCTTTTAATAAAATCCCCGCCTGCATCAGATCATTGCGTACCTGATCGGCTTTAGCAAAATCTTTAGACTTCCTTGCCTCAAAACGTTCTTGGATCTTAGATTCTATCTCTTCTAGATTAAT
>JAGRNM010000364.1 GCA_020440745.1 Deltaproteobacteria bacterium | reverse complement strand
GCTTTATGTTTAAAATAGAAAAACAATTTTATAAGCTTCTTTTAAACTTTTTATCCAAGCCTTAGATCCCACTTTTAATTTTTTCATTTTTCTTTTATAAATAAAAAAATTTAAAGCAAAAGGAGTTTATGGTTCATGGATAGAGAATTTCAAAGAGCTTTGGATGAAGAAAATATTGTTTTTGGTACCTTAGCAGGTCTTATCGCTTCTCTAATAGGTGCTGGTCTTTGGGCTACTATTACGGTGCTTACCCAGTATCAAATTGGCTACATGGCCATCGGTGTAGGCCTGCTGGTTGCTTTTAGTATCCGCAAAGCAGGCCATGGGGTCACCGCTAAATTTGGTGTCATTGGAGCCCTCTTGGCACTCTTTGGCTGTATACTTGGCAATATTTTAGGTTTTACTTACTTTGAAGCCCAAGGCATGGAACAGGAGTGGTTAGCTTTTTTACAAAGTCTTGATTTGAAGACTCTAATGGAAATCATGGAGTTTCACTTCCATAGTATGGACTTACTCTTTTATGCCATTGCCCTTTATGAAGGTTTTCAACTTTCCTGGACCAGACCTGGTAGTCTAGAAGACGCTTCAGAAACGCAAAACTCTGAGGCCAAATAAAAAAAACCAAAAGCAAAGATAAAATTATCCATCCAACAAGCTTACCGTCCTAGCTTGTTCCCTGTCCGTTTGGCTAAAGTATTAAATAAAATTAAGAAAGAAAACCAAAGCGACCTAATAAGGATTAATGGTTTAGATGACTTCCACAATAAGGCAACAAAGCTAATTGCCTGGCTCTTTTAATAGCCACAGACAAATGTCGTTGTTGATAGCCGGTTAAGCGGCTAATTCGACGAGGAATAATCTGCCCTGTAGGCTTAAGAAAACGACTTAAGGTCGTCGGATCCTTATAATCAAACTCAAAACTAGGCTTTACCAAGGCCGTACGGCGCTTAGGGGCCATGCTCTGGGTATTATCAGTGTCTTGCCTACGTCGTCTCATAAAAACTCCTAAAGAAATCAAAAAGGAGAGAGCCTCTAACCTAAAAGCACTTTTGAAGACAAGTCTTTAATCAAAGAAGACTTGCTTTGATTGACAAAAAAATACTCCTTAGCTAGAAAGCCCTCTCACAAAAACATTTATTCTCAGAAAGAATTAAACAATGCGTGAACAATTTCAACTAGTTAGCGAAGCAGGCACCGGTACTTTTTATATCGTTACGATTAATAAAACTCGTACCCCAGACAAATTAGTACGCAAAAAATACGACCCTAAAGTGGGTAAGCACGTTAATTTTGTACAAAAAAAGCTTCCTAGCCCTAAGAAAAACTAATAAAGATCTATCTTCTTTTGGTTTCTTCAAAAAGGTCCCTGT
>JAGRNM010000363.1 GCA_020440745.1 Deltaproteobacteria bacterium | reverse complement strand
TGTTTTGGCTCATCTTTAATAAATTGAAAACTTGGGGGGAAGCTGGTGTATTTTTGGTAATGATTTTTAAATTTTTGTATTTAATTTAGTACCAATGATTAATTTATCGAAGTCGGCCGAAACGAAGTTGTTTTTAAATTCTTTTGACTTTTTAATGTGGGATGTAATTATTTTATTTTTAATTTTAAGTAGTTAGAATCATTTTGAATTTTGAGTGGAATGCTTATTAATTTGATTCGTTGCCTCAGATTTGGACTAAGGGGCGTTTTTGAAATAGGGATATTGGATCTATTGTTTGGTAAGGGGTGGTACTTTTAGATGTCTAAAGTTTATCTTCAAGGCTTTATTGCTTTTTTCCTTTTTCATAATTTACAGTTGAAAAGCTAAGGGCTTTGCCACTATGAGTCTCATCCTTCGTTGACCGAAGCGAGCGTGGCGGAACTGGTAGACGCGCTAGGCTTAGAACCTAGTGGCCTTGGTCGTGGGGGTTCGAGTCCCTCCGCTCGCATTTTTCTTTTTTAGAATTATTTTGAGAATTATTTTTTAAGAAAAGGAAGTTCTTCCAGTGAATATCCAAGTTGAAGCATTAAGTCCCATTAAAAAACAGATCAGTTTTGAGATTCCAAGAGCCAGCTATGAGCAAGCTTTGGATAAGGCTTATCAAAAGTTAGGCAAGACAACGCAAATCAAAGGCTTTCGTAAAGGTAAAGTGCCTCGTGAGATTTTAGAGAAGTATTATGGTGCTCGCACTCAGATGGAGACAGTGAGTCACTTAATTGACGAAAGTTATCAAAAGGCTTTGCAAGAACATCAGATTCCCGCTGTTGATCGTCCTCAGATTAAAGACTTGGATATGGAGAGCCTAGAAAAAGGAGAACCATTAAAGTTTAAAGCCGAGGTAGAAATTCAGCCTAAGGTTGAGGCCAAGGACTACGAAAAAATTAAAATTAAAAAAGAAAAAGTCGAGCTTACTCAAGAAGAAATGGAACGTGAGTTACAGGGAATCCAAAAGGCCTTTGCCAGTTTTGTTCCCTTATCAGAAGGAGCTAAGGCGGAAAAAGGTCACCGTGTGACAGTCAACTTTAAAGGCACCTTAGAGGGTGAACTCTTTGAAGGAGGCAGCGCCGAAGGTGTTGCTTTAGTGCTAGGAGCAGGGCGTTATTTGCCTGATTTTGAAGAAGGTATTTTAGGCCATCAAGTGGGAGAAACATTTACCGCGGATGTTAAGTTTCCTGAAAACTACGGAGCGGAAAACCTCCAAGGAAAGACCGCCCAATTTGAATTTGAATTATTAGAGCTCAAAAAAGAAGAACTTCCTCCTGTGGACGATGAGCTAGCAAAAGACGTTGGTAAATTTGAAACCTTAGAAGAATTAAAAA
>JAGRNM010000362.1 GCA_020440745.1 Deltaproteobacteria bacterium | reverse complement strand
CTTATTTTAATCACAAAAATTAGTATTAAAAAAACAACAAATACAGGCGCTTAAACAAAGCTTTTTAAGACTTTTCCCCCAAAGACCTTAACCTCTGATCCCAAGGCTAGGAGAGCCGAATGAGGTTGAGTGCTTAAAGGTGCTTCCCAGTCTTTTCCATAAAGAGCAGCAGCGGAAATCTTGACCAAAGGCTCTGTCACTTCCCAATACTGCCAAGGCGGATGCTCCACGGCGTATTCCACAGTAGTGCCATTCTTTTGTGCGCTATAGCCCCAATAATGTTCGGTAATAAAAGCTTCTAAAGAGTTTTCTTTTAGGATTTTAAGCTCTCCCACAGGAGAGACTTGCAAACGATTCCATTGTTTTTGAAAAAACCATTCGTAAGTCACTTGAGGATTTTTTGACTGCAAATCAATCCTATGCTGTGTGGGGTAGGCTTGGTAATTTTCGTTGTAAAATTTTTTAGCGACCCAAGCAATGGCTGCTCTGGGAACAATCTCTTTAACAAAAACCACACCCCGCCGCCATCCATCCTCCGTCCGGCGTCTGACATAGAAGCGCAAATTAATTTCTTCAAAGTTAAAGTGGAAAGGAATAGCCCAGCCCTTGATCCGCGTTTGCAAAAAATTAAAAGCCACTAGACTAACCAAATGCTGACCCTGATAATCGTCTAGCTCTAAGCCTCTGGGCAAATAAGGCAAAAGCAAATCCCTCCCCACCACATAATTAATCATCAGGAGATGCTGCCAACGAGCTGTAAGAAAAGGTTTGGCTGATTTTGTGCCCATAACAAAAGCCTAATGAGCTTGCCCTCCCAATGTCTAGCTTATGAAAAGAAGATTTTTGTGTGTTTTTTTGTACTTAAACAAAATAATGGGGACTAAAGACCCTATTTTGGGCTTAGAGGCCTCAAGCTTCTTTAAAAAAAAATTTAATTCTCCAAAAAAAAACTAGTCATTTCAAGCTCTCTAACTTATGATTTTTTGGTCTGAAACTTGCATAATAGAGAACAGCTATGCCTACCCCACCCCTCGCTAATAATACTTCTGGAGTTTCTCTTGGCTCCGGTAACCTTGCTGTCGATGCTCTTAGCCATCCTCAGCGGGAAGACAGACATCGTGATGTGCCTGTCCAACGTTATCATGCTTCGTCTGTTAGTCGGCAGCATGTAGCTGCTAATGATTTTACGACTCCAGGTGTCTTTAGACCTAGTACCACCCCAAACCTATCCAGGAGTGAGCTTGTATTAAGCTCCATTGAGTTTGAGCAATTATGGATACAAGCTTTAGATGATCTAGATGCTGCTTTTGCTAAGTCACCTACTTGGCAAGAAGCCCTTAGAACTGGTTCTATCAACATCTCAGAAATTCCTATCGCCGAAGCT
>JAGRNM010000361.1 GCA_020440745.1 Deltaproteobacteria bacterium | reverse complement strand
AGACGACAAAAACTTAAATAAGCAGTCTCATCAAATCCAGGACCTTTTAAAGAAAGTCGCTTAAGCATAAGAAATACTTATGCCTTTAATAAAAAAGAAAAATCAAAGACTAAAACGCTTTAAGAAAAATGAAATAAACTAAGCTCTACGCCCTTCTAAACGAGCAATCCTATCCTCTAAAGGCGGATGACTAGAAAACAGGCGCCTCCAAGAAGGAAAAGTTTTAGTACTAATCTGAAAGTTTTTTAAACTATCCGGTCTGGCTGCCTCCAGTTGGGAAGTCACCGGATAGAGTCTTTGTAAAGACTTTAAGGCTCCTATCATAGCAGGCTTACCGGACAACTTAGCTCCTCCCGCATCGGCATGATACTCTCGATAACGACTAAAATAAGCCACCACCATAGAACCTAAAATCATTAAAACAATTTCCACTGCAAACCTAGATAAGTGAAAGATCCAATAATTATTACGACGATTATCCCCTCTCATAGCCACCATAATAGTGTAAGCAATCAGTCGGGATAAAAACATAGCAAAGGCATTGACGACTCCCTGAAGCAAGGCCATGGTCACCATATCCCCATTAGCAACATGAGACACTTCATGACTCAGGACGCCTTCCAATTCTTCCCGGTTCATCCTTTCCAAAAGACCTGTCGAAACCGCCACCAAGGAGCGCTTCTTGCTAGGACCAGTGGCAAAGGCATTGGGATCGGGAGACTCATAATAACCCACCTCCGGCATGGGCAAGCCCGCCCGCCTAGCAAGAGTGGCCACCATCTGACGGACTTCCTTGAGACGAGCATCCCGGGTTTCTTCCGTAATTAGCCTAACCCCCATGGCTCGCTTAGCCATCCAACGGCTAATACCCAAGCTGATAAAAGCGCCGCCCATCCCCCACAAAAGACAAAAGGCCGCCAGCTGCTCGTAGTCTAAACCATGTTGGTTTAAATAAGGGCGAACCCCCAAAAACTCCATGAGCAAGCCTAAGGTCAAGACAACTAAGAGGTTAGTTAAAAGAAAAAGTCCAATACGTCGAAACATAATCAAGTCCTACCATTTAAGATTTAGATAAAAACCCTGAGACAATTTTGAGTTTTTAATTAAGGCTTCTTACGCAGAAGGCAAGCCTAAAGCAGCTAAAAAGCTCTAAGCAAAAATCCGTTCTTAAAAAAAGAAGATTATTAAATTAAAGTAAAACTTTAGATATTTAAATTAACTACACAAAAAAAGGCTCGAAATACTTTTTGGGCATTTCGAGCCTTCTGGACCTGGAAGATTAGGAGAGAAGAAGTCCATTGTACAAACAAAATAAAATTTGGCAAATGAATTTTTGGTGACAAGCTCTTTTTTTTAAGAAAGTCTAGAAAAACCATGGATTATATTTTTGCCAATTGGAACGAA
>JAGRNM010000360.1 GCA_020440745.1 Deltaproteobacteria bacterium | reverse complement strand
GCCGACCTATTAAGCTTAGGTCAAGCCGCCAATCTAGCCAATCAAGAAAAAAACGGCTCTGTCATCGGCTATGTGATTGACCGCAACCTCAATTATACTAATGTCTGTGTTTTACGCTGCCGCTTTTGTGCTTTTCGTCGAGACAAAAAGGACGAAGACTCCTACGTATTAAGCTTTGAGGAAATCGACCACAAAATTGAAGATTTAATCAAAAACCATGGCACTCAAATCCTAATGCAAGGTGGCCACCATCCTGATCTTAAATTGGATTTTTATACTGATCTTTTAAGTCATATTAAAAATAAATTTCCTAACATTACTATCCACGCCTTTTCTCCGCCAGAAATCCATCACATGAGTAAATTATTAAAACTAAGTTACTTAGATATCTTAAAAGAGCTTAAAGCAGCTGGCTTAGACTCTATTCCTGGTGGTGGAGCGGAAATTCTTCAGGACGATATCCGCCAAAATATTTCTGCTGGAAAATGTTCTAGCGCCGAATGGCTCAAGGTTTTTCAAACCGCCCACGAGCTAGGAATCCAGGGCTCAGCCACTATGATGTTTGGTCATCAAGAGAGTTTAGAAGAACGTATTCATCACCTAAAACAGCTAAGAGACCTACAAGACAAAACCGGCGGTTTTTTTGCCTTTATCCCTTGGACTTATATTCCTGGCAACTCTCCCATGGGCGGTACTCAGGTAGGTGCCCACGATTACTTACGCACCTTAGCCCTAAGCCGACTTTTTTTGGACAATTTTAAAAACATCCAAATCTCTTGGCTTACCCAAGGCATCGAAGTGGCTCAAGTAGCCACCCAATTTGGCGGCAATGATTTTGGTTCTACACTTTTAGAAGAAAACGTCCTGCGTTCCACTGAAAACGCTAGGCAAACTAATCTAGAAGAAATGAAACGAGTACTCAAAGCAGCGGGCAAGCAAGCTCGACAGAGAGATACTTTTTATCGCTATCTGAATTAACCAAAGCTTTAAAGTCATCCTCTCCTTCCCAACTACCTACAAGTCCCTGTGGATTTTCTAAAATCAAAGAGTCTAAGACTAACTTAAGTTGACGCCCCTGATAAAGAAGGTGGGGCCATTTTTGTTTAAGACGGCAATAAAAGGAACCAGCTCTCTGCCTGCAACTAGCCTCATAAAGCTCATAAGTTTTTCCAGGCATTTCTAGGCGATAAAAAGCCCTTAGTTTAGAGTCTTTAGGTAAATTATTTTCAAAGATAAAACTTTGCCTCAAGCTAAGTTTAAGTTTTTTAGAGCTAAACTTAAGGGGTTTTTGAGGCCTAAAAGCTGTTATCTTTTTTAAAATAAAATCAGGTCCTTCTTTAATAATCCACTCATCAGCATGAGAAAAATTCCAAAGTTCTGATCTTAGAGAAAGCCAATCTCCTTTAATATTT
>JAGRNM010000035.1 GCA_020440745.1 Deltaproteobacteria bacterium | reverse complement strand
CTTCGGCAAAAAGACCATGAATACTTAGGCAAATAGGCGCTTTTAAATGAGCTTGTTTTAAATGCTTGATGGCCTCAATCAAAGTATGACCAGTAGAAATCATATCGTCGATTAAAATAGGCTGATAATCCTGATAAGCCGCTAAAGAAGGAAAAGTAACCTCCACCTCCCGATCTCCGTGTCTAGTTTTTTCCAAAATCACATAAGGGGCCTTAGCGTCTTTGGCCACCTGAGCCACCCACTGTTCGCTTTCGCTATCTGGACCTAGGAGCAAGGGTTTTTCTACCTTGGACTCAATCCAGTCCGAAAGCAAAGGGGTCGCACTTAAAACCTGATTGGGAATAGTATAGATCTCGTCTAAACTATGATAACGATGCAAGTGAGGATCCACTGTCACTAAGCCATCAAAATAACGAGAAATAAGCTGGGCAAAAGTTTTTGAACTAAGGGCTTCCCCTGGATGAAAACGCTTATCCTGACGCATATAAGCTAAATAAGGGCTGATTAAGCCCACCCAACTTGCGCCTAACTCTTTTAAAGTCTCTGACAAAAAAATTAAAGGCAGGGTTTTTTCATTGGGATGATCTAAACTAGCCAAAATAAAAACGGTCCTAGCCTCACAGTTACTTTTTACTCTAAGATAAGTTTCTCCGTCAGGAAAAAGTCGATGTTCCCAAAGCCCTAACTCAGCCTCTAAGTGCTGAGCCAAGCTCTCTCCAAGAGACTGCGAACTAGCTAAATAAAATAATAAAGGCTTCATGACTCAAGCTTCCAATTCAAACATCTGCTCATGCCTTCTGACATAAGCTAAGGCGTAGTTTAATTCTCCTGGGGATTCGGCATACAAAGTAAAAAGCGGCTGTCCTTTTTCTACACTATCACCCAATTTAAAATTCAACTCCACCCCAGCTTTTTTATCCAAAGGAGCACCGGCTAGTTTAGCCACTCGAGCCAGTTGACGGTTATTAATGGACTTTAAGACACCACTTGCTTGGGCGCAAACCTTTTGAGAATACTCTGCTAAACTAGGCTCTGTAAAACCACCCTGAGCTTTACAAATAGCGTAAAACTTTTTCCAAGCCTGACCACTAGTTAAAATTTCTTGGGCAAGCTTCCACCCTTCTCCCTTGGCCACCTTGCCCGAAAGCTCTAAAAGCTTAGAAGCCAAAAGTAAGGAACGCTCCTCTAAATCCTTAGGCGCTTCTTTTTCTTGTCTTAAAACTGCCAAAACATCCAAAGCCTCCAAGACTGGCCCAATCCTTCGTCCCACCGGCTGGGATCCATCCGTAATCACAGAAGAAACCTGCAAACCAATGCGACGGCCCACCTCCTCTAAAAGAGCCGCAATCTCCTGAGCCCTTTCCTTAGAACGCACCTTGGCCGTTGGTCCGGTGGGAATATCCATTAAGACATGCGTGGAGCCAGCTGCTTTTTTCTTAGAAAGCACCGAGGCAATCAGTTGACCTTCGCTATCCAAATCCAAAGCTTTTTCCACTCGGATCAAGATATCGTCCGCCGGACTTAAATGCATATTGCCACCCCAAGCTAAACAAGCACCTTCTTTTTCTACCACTTGACGCATTTCACTTAAGGATAAATCCACTTTAGTAAAAACTTCCATGGTATCCGCCGTCCCAGCAGGAGAAGTAATGGCCCGGGAAGAAGTTTTAGGAATCACCAAACCAAAGGCACTGACGATCGCCACCACAATAGGCGTGGTGCGGTTACCCGGCAAACCACCCACACAATGCTTATCCATAATAGGAGACTGGGACCAAGTAAGACTCTCCCCACTCTCCACCATGGCTTCGGTCAAATAAGTAATCTCATCTAAGTTTAGAGAACGATCAGCACAAGCTGTAATAAAACTAGCCAAGTGCACGTCCGCATAACGACCCGCCACGATATCTCCAACCATGCTAGACAAAGCCGCTTTAGAAAAAGGATGACCATAAACCTTGGCACGCAAATCACTTAAAGACTCCACAGTAGGCGCATGGGAAAACTCCGCTTCATCACCCGGTTGAGCTCCCAAACGCTCCCAAGCAATCTCAGAAAGACCCGCTTGCCCTCTGTCCAAAAGACCATCGTAGAGGATATTTAAAGTAGCAATAATGAATTTTTCCTTAAGCTTAATCTTAACCCGAGCTTGAGCTTGAAAACCCTCTGCCCGACAAACCAGCGCGTCCGAACGTAAATACACCACGGCTTCTTGGTGAGTATCAATACCCATGCGTTTTAATTTTAAGACATGATCCGGTTTAGAGGGCATGGGGGCAGGCTTTCTTAGATTGAAAAGCAATCAGGTTTTCTAAAGTAGTACTCACAATATTCTCCAAGGCCTCCTGAGTCAAAAAAGCTTGATGACTAGTAATCAAAACATTGGGAAAAGTCAGCAGCCTAGCAATGATATCATCTTGCAAAATATCCTCCGAGTGATCCTCAAAAAAAAGTGTCTCCTCTTCTTCGTAAACATCTAAACCCAAAAAACCAAGCTTACCAGACTTAATCGCAGCAATAGCAGCTTGAGTTTTAATCAAAGCACCGCGACCAGTATTAATCAGCATCACGCCTTTTTTCATCTTAGACAAAGCACTTTCATCAATTAAATACTTGGTGGCTTCATTTAAAGGTAAATGTAAACTAATGATATGGGAAGACTGATAAATCTCTTCTAAAGACGCATAAGAGACCCCATGTTTTTTAGCCCAGGCTTCTTCTTGCTGAAGATCGTAAGCCAAAACCCTACAGCCAAAACCTCGCATAATTTGGGCAAAAACCTTGCCAATTTTACCCACACCCAAGACACCAACCGTCTTGCCATGGAGATCAAAACCAATCAGTCCATTAAGGGAAAAATTTAAATCCATCATCCGGTGATGAGCCCTAATCAGTTTACGATTAAGAGCCAAGATCAAAGCCACCGCGTGCTCCGCCACCGCATAAGGCGAATACTTAGGCACATTAGCCACCTGCAGACCCAAACGCTTAGCCGCCTCCAAATCAATATGATTAAAACCTGCCGAACGGGTAATGATAAGCTGAGTGCCCCCTGCTTTTAAACGCTCTAAAACCACAGATGACCCATGGTCATGGATAAAAACCACCACGGCCTCATAACCCTTAGCCAAGCCCACGGTACTTTCATCCAACTTAACCGAGACCAAACGAGCTTCAAAATCTTTTAAAGCCTCTCGTAGAAGTTTTTCTTCAAAGGCATGAACATCAAAAACTAAAACCTTCATCAAACTCCCTCGATTAAACTAAAATCTCACAAAGCCTTAATAACTCTAGATTGAGGGGCTTTTGTTTACCTTGCACCTCTGCCAAGGGTGTGGCCAGGATTTCCTTACCTTGCAAACCCACTAATAAACCATGTTTGCCCTCTGACAAAAGCTCCAGCGCTTTAGCGCCTAAGCGACTAGCTAAAACCCGATCAAAAAGCGTGGGTACCCCGCCCCTTTGTACATGTCCTAAAATCGTAAAACGCACTTTAAAACCTAAATCCGCTTGGTAAGGAGCTAGCTCTTCCCTAAGCTTTTGGGCAGAATGTTTTGAACCTTCGGCCACGACGATTAAGGCATTATTTTTACCCGAGGCATAAGCTTTTTTAATAGAGGATAAAATCTCTTCAAAACTCTCTTCTTGTTCGGGAATCAAAATGGCCTCTGCCCCACTGGCCAAGCCCGCCATCAAGGCTAAATAACCACAGTCCCTACCCATCACCTCCACCACAATGGCCCGCCGATGGGAAGAAGCCGTCACCTTGAGTCGGTCAATAGATTCTAAAATCACATTAAGGGCCGTATCCGCACCAATCGTGATGTCCGAACCCACTAAATCATTATCAATGGTCGAAGCTAGACCTAAGACCGGAAAACCTAAACGAGACAAAGTATCAGCTCCGGCCTGAGAACCATTACCACCAATGACAATCAAGGCATCGATATGCCTGGCTTTTAAGTTTTTTAAGGCCTGTTGTTGAAAGGTACTTTGATTAAATTTAGGAAAACGGGAACTCCCCAAAATAGTCCCCCCTTTTTGCAAAATTCCACCCACAGCCTTAGAGTCCAAAGCCCTAAAATTTCCCTCCACTAAACCCAGATAACCACTATCAATCCCTTCCACTTGAAGACCTCTAGTCAAGGCCGAACGCACTACCGCACGGATGGCTGCGTTCATCCCAGGGGCATCCCCTCCACTAGTTAAGAGTCCGATTTTTTTAACTTTAATACTCATAAGAATGACACTTTGGCTAAAGTCGATTAAAAATTCACTAAAAAAAATGGGCTAAACAGTTCAATGACTCTTGCAAGCCTTTTTGTAACATGTCAAAAGGTGTTCAAAAATATTTGAACTTCTATTAAAAATGGCTGGTCTTTACTCCTAAGCCCTCAAAAAAATAAGGCAGTCATTAAAAATAAATAAAATAGCTTTTAATTAAAAAGACAGCCAAAAAATGATGGCTAAGTGAAAAAGGAAAGAACATAATGAGAAAACTATTTTTTTTAGCCCTAGTAGTTTTTAGTCTAAATACTTACCCAAATCTTCAAGCAGCCGATCTCACAGCCATTCCTGGGGGCGATGCCGACTGCTCTCCGGCGGGAGGTAACGATGGCAACTTACAAGCCTGTTTAAATGTGGCCGCCACTAACAGCCAAAACGACACCATTAATATCACCGGCACTCATATAGGTCCTTTTACTTACATCCCAATTGCCGAAAACTTTTCTTTGACCCTGCAGGGCAGCAACAATGCCACCATCGACGGCAATAGTGCAGAAGGTGGTCTCTTAATCGATACCAGCGGTTTTTTTGATAATAATGTGGCCATTGACATCTCCGGGTTAAGCTTTACCAACGGAATCAGCGGAGTCACCGCAAGAGGAGGATTAGAAATCATTGCCACTGATGCTACTAGTATCAACGTTAGCGATTGTAGTTTTACCGACAATAACACCGCTTTTAATGGAGGTGGGTTAAACATCGACAGTCAAAATAGCTCTGTCGATGTGGACAATAATTTTTTTGAAGGCAATTTTGCCAGCACCCGTGGTGGTGGAGCCTCCATCCAATTTGTAACAGGCACTGTTAATTTTACTCACAACGTTCTTTTAGACAATCATACCGAAGCCAACGCTGGAGGTGCTTATTTCTTTCAGGATGAATTTGCCGAGGCTACTTTGACGATTTTTAATAACCTAGTCGTAGCTAACGGAGCCTTAATTAGTGGAGGTGGTCTTTACTTAGACCTAATTGCTTCTGATGCTGTCTTAAATAACAATGTACTAGCCCGTAACTCCAGCTCAGTCGAAGGTGGTGGTCTCTTTGCCATCCTCTACAACCCTAGTCCTGGTATCACCCTAACCCATAACACCATCACCGC
This sequence comes from Deltaproteobacteria bacterium, assembly GCA_020440745.1. Lineage (GTDB taxonomy): Bacteria > UBA10199 > UBA10199 > DSSB01 > DSSB01 > JAGRNM01. Next base: position 4,714 of record JAGRNM010000035.1, on the reverse strand, counting down.
TAACCAAAGCTCTACTAGTGATGGAGGTGGTGTTTATTTAAGTATCTTTGGGGAAAGCAAAATAGCTGGTTTTTATAATAATATTATTTGGAACAACCAAGCCGCCGCCCAAGGAGCAGATATTTATACTGACGAAGACGCTGATGCCAACAACACTGGCGCCACCATAGAATTATTTAATAATGACTTAAGCGACTTTTTTAGCGCTTGCCAAGACAGTGGCGTGTGCACAGAGGATTTAAATGAAACGGCTACGGTTAATTTAGACCCCAGTTTTATAGACACTGCTACGGATAATTACGACTTAGATCCCGATCTCTCCCCTGTCTTAGACCTGGGAGATGCCACGCTTCCTGAAATACCTGCTACAGACTTTTTAGGTCGTACCCGTCCCGATCCGGGTCCCAACCCTGATCTAGGTGCCTTCGAAGTCGCTGCTGTCCCTAATGATTCTACTGATCCCGGCGACGACCCCAATAACCAGCTTCCTAGTGGTCCTGGTGGTTCTTCTCCCTTATTTATCGAAGGCTCTGGCGATGCTTGTTCTTTAAACAAGGCCCCTCAGCTTAAACAACATCTAAGCCTTAGCCTAGTAGGCTTTGGCTTAAGCGCTATGTTCTTATTAAGGATGAAAAAAAAGAAAAGCAGCTAAGCTTTCTTTAACTTAAGACAGGCTTTAAAAAAAACCTCCTTGGGCCTAGACCACCCAAGGAGGTTTTTTTGATGGATCAATGAAACAAAAGCCAGTTTTACAAAAGGCCCTTTAATTCTTCTTCGTTAAGACTTAGCTTTAGGTCAGCTCGCTTATCTTGTACTTTAACCTCAAGCTTATTTAAGATCGTAGCAAGCTTAGGATTAGAAGCACCAAAGAGACTCTTATACATGGTGACCATGCCTTCTAACTCCTTGGCTTTTTCTGCGTCCTTAAAGTTTAAACCGGCATTGACTTGAGCTCCCTGGGAAAGATCGGCCACCACGTCCATCTCACCCACACCTGGGGTCATCTCCATCATGTCGGCTTCAGCAGCTTCAGCAGCGGGCTCCTCAGGAAAACTAGCCACCAACCAAAGGGTTTTGCCTGTATCAATAGAATGATACTTAGCCATTAATGTTTCGTTTGTCTCTATAGACTTGCCCTTACCTTGATGAAGATCAATGGCCTTTTCGACGGATTTTTTAAGACCCATCAACACTTTGCCATCTATAAAGCTAATAAAAAAATCATCCCGCCCGGCATTACGACCTTGATAGATCTTAACCCCTTGGTACTCACTTTGAGCCAACTCACCACCTGTTTTTTGGGCTTCGTCCTGCATTTCGGACAAAAACTTATCTTCTTCTATAGAAGTATGAGCAATACCTAAGATATCGTCTGGATCTTTTTCTATACTAGGCCCTCCAATACCCAAAGTTAATCGCTCAACTTTTTGTAAATAACTCTTAAGCTCAGGAGGAGCGGACTCCTGAAACTTAATACCCAAAGGAGAACCAGAAAACTCTTTCCAATCCACACTAAGCAAAATATTTTTGCCATCGGGCATAGCCTTTAAAATACTGGTATTTTGCTCCTTATTAGCGCTGGCAGCTTCTTCAGGAGCTTGAGGACTTTCTTCCTTACCACAGCCCTTGCCACAGGCACTTAAAGCCAAAAGCAAGACTAAGCTTAAAGCCCAGAAAGAAAATCTATTAAAAGACGATTGGGTATTTTTCATCATTTCTCCTTTATGCTTGGGATCCAATTTAGGGGGCTTCTTAGACGCTTTTTTTAGTTTAAGAAAGCTTTTTGTAGAGGGGACTAATTAGCTAAAAGCTTTCTTAGTTAAGAGAGCTTCCCTACCCCGTTTACCTAACTTTGTTTTAATAGAGCTAGGCTTACGAGCACAGTGAAATAAAACCACAACAATAATCTTGTCAGCTTCTATTTTAAAGTAAAGAGCATAGGGAAAGCGTCCAAGAAGGACCCTACGAAACTCGCGGTAAACTTTTGAGTAGATCAAAGGAAAGCTAATAAGCTGATCTAGGGTGTGATAAAAAGTTTGAAGAAAAAACTTAAGGGACAAGTTTTTCTTAGCTGACTCTACAAAACTATGGGTAAGACCTATTTTTACTTTCGATTTACTTAAGCTGCCCGTCTGTTTACTAACATTTCTACCGAAAGTTTTAAACCTATGGTTTTTAGGATAGAAGCCAAACTAGCTAAGACAGGGTTACCTTGTTTAGAAAGCATCTTATAAAGACTTTCTCGGTTTAGATGAGTGGCTTGTGCGATTTGGGACATCCCATGAGCCTCTGCCACTTGCCTAAGGGCTAAAAGAAAAACCTCTGGCATATCACTCTCCTCAAGAGCTGCCTTTAAATAGGCGCAAGCTTCTTCAGGATCTTTTAAAGACTCCATGAGGTCTTGATTATACTTTGTGAGTTTTTTTTTGATTTTTTTCATGACGCCTCCGGTAGTCTTGCCAATAATCAAGAGCAAGTTGAATATCCTTTTGCTGAGAAGCTTTGTCCCCTTGATCCAGCAGACAGTTTGGTTTTTTTAATTTTTTTAAAGATTAAAAAGACCTGGTTTCCTCTCTTAGCTCCAACAAATAAGCTATATCAGGATCCCAGTCTAGTTCTTGGATACGGAGTTGACCCATGCGCAATAAGACTAAAAGCCCGTGTAATTGAAAGAAATCTTCGTCTTCTAAAAGACTGGTGGCTTCAGGACGATGGTGGCGTAAGGCTGCTAAAACTTCGTCATAAGCCTTGTCCGCTATTTCACGAGCCTCGGCAGCCGCTTCAAAGAGAAAAACTTTGCGCATTAAGCCTCCTTAAATTATAGATAGACCTATCCCTTTACCAAAAAGGGCATGTTTTTTTAGGAACCCCAGAACTATAGTTTCAAGCAATTTATCTTAAGCCATCTTTTGATAGCTTAAGATAAATTAAAGGTCAAGGATTATTTTAAAAAAATGTCTACCAATGCAACCATCGGCTATCGCCCCAGTGACGAATCTTTAAAATTTCTTAATGAATTTTGCGACAAGCAGTCGGCGCTTTCTAGGCCTCAATTAATTGAAGTGGCTTTGCGTTTTTTAATGCAATGGCCCAAGGAGGATATTCTCAATATTATTGGCCGCGCCCACTCGGCTAAAGAGATGAAAGATTATCTGACTAAGTTAAAAAAGAATCAAAAATAGACTTAAGGCCTTGTATAAAGACGGTTATTAATAAAAGTCTCGCCTTGGTATTTTGTTTTAAACTGAGCTAATAGATCTAGATAATGTTCTCCAGCATAAGGATCATAAGAGCTAAAAACTTGGCCTTCAAACACTTTTTCTCTTAAAAAACACCACATCAGTTTACCTAGATCTTTCATCTTTTGAGGGACTTTGTCGCTGTTGAGATAGCCTAAGTATTTTTCTGAATGGCTGATATAAATAACCGCGGCGTTAGTAAAAAATAACTCAGGATCCTTATTAGGCATAGAAAAACTATCAGGGCTTCCACTGACATAATTGGACGCATCAAACAACTCAAAGAGCCATTCTTGACTAATGGAGTGGTCCTGCTTAAGCATATCAAAAATATCCTTAAAACCTGTACCATCATAAAGCATAGAGGCCTTTTGACCTAAGAGCTGGCCTCCTAAATGTCTGGCAATAAAGACTTTAGCATAATCAAAAGGGATGGCCTGATCTTGTCTAGCAGGATTAACCAGAGGTATAAAAAGTTTAGTTATTTGTTCGTTAACATGATTATCATTAATACGCCCATCCCAAACAATTTCTTCAAGAGGTACACTTAAGAAGGTATTCATTTTATCCACTAACTGACTTAACTCGGCCAATTCTTTGGGCTGATAGTGACTGGGATAGTTTTTAAAGCTTTTTAAAGTCTTACCAGAAGACTCATCATGGTTAGCCACCTGCCAAAGCCTATCAGGATCCGTCGGATTTTCTAAAAAGGTGCGAGTTAAAGCGGATAGCTTGTCTCTTTTATAAAGGGTTTCTTCTTGAGTATAAGCAGGCTGCTTTTCTCGAGTTTTTAGTGCTTCTTGTATTTTTTTACTAGTTGCGTCCGCTTGAAGGGGTGTCTCGTAGGCCTTAAAACTTTGATTAAAATCTAATAAAGGCTGGGCATAGTTTTTAATACGATGGCCTAGTACTTTAAAATAAACTTTCCACTTAATGTTTTTTTCTAAAGGTGCTTGATTTAATTTTTCTACAAATAAGGAAGCAAGCTTTGGTGATTGACCCACCCACTTGGCTAAGAGTTGGGTTTCCTCTTGATCACGACTAGGATCCGCACAATCTAGATAATACTTATCAATATACGTGCTCAATAGTTCTGGATTGTCTAATTTTTGGTAGTCCAAGCGATTGATTAATAACTGATCTATCGACAAGACGTTTCCTGGATCATGAATTAAAAGATCTAAAATCACTTCTTCAGAGGACTGGCCCCTTAGTTCTGCTAATTTTGCTAAATATTCGGTTTTTTGTCCTAAGATTAAAAGTAGGGCATGACTTGTATGATAGACTATCGAGACGCTGTCTCCAGCTTGATTGACTTTGTCTTTTTCAAAGCTATAAAATCTTTCCAAAGTGGGTAGAAAAGTTGAAAATTTATCAGGAATCTCTTGCGGATTTGGTGCGTCCATTATTTCAAAAAGTCTATACAAGAGTTGCGCAAAATTATTTTTAGAGAGCTGCCTTTGGTCATAGCTTAG
>JAGRNM010000359.1 GCA_020440745.1 Deltaproteobacteria bacterium | reverse complement strand
TGCTGTGCCTTTCTTGAAAATAATAAGGAGAAAAAGCTCATAAGGTATTTAAGCTTTTTCTTTCAAGCCGATTTTTTCTATTTTTCTGGGCTTATGGTGTTTGTTTTTGCTTGGCTTGCTTTTTAATTTTCATTAAGTCTAGGGTAAAAAATTAGTAAATTATTTTGTTATTCATTAAGGATGATTAGAGAGAAAGGAGGCCGTAAGTGGCCGATAAAGAAGACAAATTGCCAAACCAGCCCGAAGGAAAGTTTTATGTAGACAGTCAATGTATTGACTGCAATCTCTGCCGTGAAACCGCACCAGAAAATTTTAAGCGCGATGACGACAACGGTTATTCCTTTGTTTATAAACAGCCCGAAGGTGAGGAAGAAGAAAAACTCTGTATGGAAGCCTTAGAGTCTTGTCCCGTAGAAGCCATTGGTAACGACGGCTAAATGTTTAATGGATTCCTTAAAATCCGATTCTAAAACTTTATTGAACCATTTTTTCCGTTCTTTGGGTTTTTCAAAGGCAGCCTTTACCAAGCCTCCTTTAGGTAAGTCTGCCGAGCTTTTTAAAGACTGGTTAGAGTATCACTATCATGGGGAGATGGCTTACTTAGAGCGTCGTGCTTCTGAGCGACTTAATCCTTCTAAGCTTTTGCCTGCTTTAAAATCTATTTTGGTTTTGTCCTATCCTTATGATCCTAGCCCTCAAAGTCCTAGGCAAAAAGGGGAAGCTCTGGTCTCCCGTTATGCTTGGGGACAGGATTATCATGATTTATTAAAAGAAAAATTAAAGCGGGTTCAAAGTTTTTTTGAAGAGCATTTTCCCACTTCTCTTTGTTATTTTAGTGTGGATGCCGAGCCTGTTTTAGAAAAGGCTTGGGCTGAAAAATCAGGCTTAGGTTGGCTAGGCAAGCATAGTAATATCATTAATCCAAAACAAGGATCTTACTTTTTTTTAGCAACCCTCTTAACGGACTTAGACTTACCAGAAGATCCTCCTATGCAGGATCATTGTGGCGCTTGTAGTCGTTGTTTAGACATTTGTCCTACTCGGGCTATTGTCAAACCCTATGTGGTTGATGCAAGGCTTTGTATTAGTTATCTGACCATCGAGTATAAGGGTGTGATTCCCCTAAAACTACGTCCTAAGATGGGAGCTCATATTTTTGGCTGTGATGATTGTCAGGAGGTCTGTCCCTGGAATCGTTTTAGTCAAAAGACTCCGGAAAAATCTTTTTGGGGAGAAGAGGGTTATCAGACTTGGTCTTTAGAGGCTTGGCTAGAAATGGATGAAGAGCTTTTTATTAAAAAGTTTGCTAAGACTCCTTTGTCACGACCTAAGTATAGAGGAATGATGCGTAATGTTTTGATTGCGGCGGGTAATTCGGGCCGAAAAGAACTGGCGCCTTGGATAGAAAAAAAATTAAAAGATCCCTCTCCTTTGGTTCGTGCCCA
>JAGRNM010000358.1 GCA_020440745.1 Deltaproteobacteria bacterium | reverse complement strand
TTTATAAATTTTTTGTACTTTGTTAGTCTTTAAAAAAATTTTTGTTTTTAAATTCTTATAAAAGTTGTGCAAAGTTTCTAATAATTTGTTTTTTAATAAAAAAATACGCATCTTTTTTGATATTTTTCCGATAAAATAAATAGGTAAGATTTTTTTAAAAATTTCCGGGGTAAGACATGTTTGATTTCTCTTCTGTTACTAAAGTTTTAAACTTCTTTCAAAATTATTGGGGTGGGGAAGAAGCTAAGCCAGCTTCTAATTTGTCCGACTCACCAAGTGATTCTGAGACAGTAGGGGACGCTTATGCTTTAGCAGAACCTAAAGCTTTGGGCTTCTCTTATGAGGGGAGACCTACTTTAAGCAAGTGGCGACAAGACTTTGCTGCTATTCAAGAAGAAAATGGTTTAGGTGTTTCAGGCCAAAGTTGGACTCAATTACAAGATTTAGAAATCCAATTAATAGACGCCGATGTGAGAGGAGATCTCAGTCCAGAAGATTATGGGCTTTTATTAGAGGTTGACGAGGCTAAGAAAGATTTGGATGAAAAAAAGACTGAGCTTTTAGAAAAAGCTTGGGAGGTCGTTCAATCAAAGTATCAGGAAGATTTGTCTCTAGAATCGGGTAATATATTTGCTAGAAAACTAGCTGACCAAATCGTTGAGGATCTTAGGGGGAGTGTATTATATACGCCCGAAGAAAAGGCTCCTTTTCTAGCTTTAAAAATTGCTTCTATTGTCAGCCATGAGGGGATTAGTGAGGCAGAGGTAAGAAAAGCAGTGGAACTTTTGCTAGAGTTAAAAGATCCCAAGTATGGGGATAAGGTATGGCAAGACTTAGAGCCCTTTTTACTCTTTGGTAGACAGCCTAATCTACCTTTAAAAAATTCTACTGAGGAGCGTTTTGAATTTTACGTCAAGGCTGTTACTAGGCCTAAGCGTGAGAGCTTATTTTAAGCTTTAAGTCTTTAGATAAATAAGTTCTTAAGCTCTTAATGTTTTCATTAAAATTTGCTTAGCAACTTTGTCTTTTATTTTCCGAGAAAAAGTCTAGTTTACTAGTAACTTAGGATTTTCAGCTATGTTTCCTGTCATTGGTTATGTATTGGCTTCGCAAGCTAAGGCCTCTCCATCTCAAGAGGGCTCTCGGGAAGAGGTGCCTTCTCCTTTAGTTGAGACCCAAGAAAACCTCCTAAATCTTTCTGTTTTTTCTGAGCCTCAGGATTTTGTCTGGAACAAGTTGGAGGACGCCTCGGCTTGGCAGGGTTTAGGCCCTGGTCAAAGCTGGCAGAGTCGTTTTCATCGGACCCAGTTTGAGGCTAATCAGGCTCTGGCTAAGGGAGACGAGGCCTTGGCCTTAGAGGCTTGGCACGCTTTAGAAGAGGATCTGGTTGCTTGGGATGGTGAGGGTTTAGGTTTTAGAGCTACTGAAATTTTTCAAAAATATTGGCAGGGGATAC
>JAGRNM010000357.1 GCA_020440745.1 Deltaproteobacteria bacterium | reverse complement strand
GAACGAGTGATTAAACGGGAGGTTTTTTTTCCGGCTTGATGGACAGCTCCAATCACTAGATCACTTTTGGTGAGTTGTTTTTTGATTTGGGAAGGACTGGATCGAAAGATCTTTATTTTTTTAAAAGTCTTAGACCAATTTTTTAATTTTTGAGGATAGAGATCTAAAATCTTTACTTTAGCTCCCATAGCATAGGCTAATTCGGCAGCGGCTTGTCCGACGTTTCCTCCACCTAAGACAAGCACATTGGCTCCAGGTGTTTTGCCAAGTGAGCTTAAAAGTAAGCCTTTGCCTCCCTCATGACTTTGTAGAAAGCGATCCCCCAGGCTGATGCTTAAACGTCCGGCAATTTGACTCATGGGTTTTAGTAAGGGAGTTTCTCCCTTTTTATTTTGTAGAGTTTCGTAGGCTAGGGCCGTGATTTTTGTTTTTAATAATTGTTTTTTTAAGTAAGGATTGGCAGCCAGATGAAAGAATCCAAATATTTTTAAGTTTTCTCTAAAATATTTGTATTCTTGTTTTTGGGGTTCTTTCACTTTAACGATTAATTGGGATTTTTCATAAATTTTTTCTAGACTGGGTAAAAGCCGGGCTCCCTTTTTTTGGTAATCTTCATCAGAGATTCCTATTAAATGGCCAGCGCCTTTTTGGACATAAACTTGGTGACCTTGTTGAGTTAAAGAAGCAACCGCCTTAGGCAATAGGCTGACTCGGGTTTCGCCGTTTTTAATTTCTTTGGGGATGCCTATTTTCATAGTTGATGAATGTTTTTTAAAAAAATGAATTAGGTTTTGGGCTATTGTCTGATTTTTATTTGGTTTAGACAATATTTTTAATAAATTATTTTAAGGAAAGCCCATTGACAGCGCCTAAGCCTTTCACTAGTAAAAATTTTATGAATCAAGGTTTAAAATACCACATTAAGACCTACGGCTGTCAGATGAATGATTTGGATAGCTTACAGATGGGTCGGCTTTTAAAACAAGAGGGCTATCAGTTGACACAAAATCCTGAGGAAGCCCAGGTGCTTTTAATTAATACTTGCTCTATCCGAGAAAAACCCCACCTTAAGCTCTATAGCGATGTAGGGCGTTTTAGGAGTCTTAAGTTAAAAAATCCCGATCTCATCTTAGGTATTACTGGTTGCCAAGCTCAGGCCGAAGGTCCCCATTTGCAAAAGCGTTTTCCTTATCTAGATCTAGTTTTAGGCCCAGACCAAGTGGCTAAGCTGCCAAACTTAGTGAGTGATTTGCGTTCTAAAAAGCAGTCTAGGGTTAGTGAAGTTGCTTTTGAAAAAAATATTGATTATCGTTTTCTTAATCTTTTGCCCGATGAAGAAGAAAGTGGAGTTAAAGCTTTTGTAACGATTCAGAAGGGCTGTGATAACTTTTGTAGTTTTTGCATTGTGCCTTACGTGAGGGGGCGAGAGGTTTGTCGAGAAGCTGACGAAATTGTAGA
>JAGRNM010000356.1 GCA_020440745.1 Deltaproteobacteria bacterium | reverse complement strand
CCAAAAGCTTTTTTTTCTAGTTTAAATCTAGGGCTTCATAAGCAGCACAGTGGGGAAAGCCTTTGTCAAGAACTGCAGGTTCATATTGATCAGGGTTTTTCTATTCTTTTAACTGCCAGTAGTGCATCCCAAGTAGAACGCTTAAAGCATTTAACCGAAGCCTATGGTTTAAGGGTTAAGACCTTATCTAAACTAAGCGACTTTAGTGAGGGGCTTAAGCCTGGGATCTATGGCTTGCAAGGAGTCTTGGAGGAGGGCTTTGTCCATCCAAGTTCGGCCAAAGCCTTAGTCACAGATCAAGAAATTTTTGGAAAACGACAACGTCGAGTTAGGTCTAAAGCTAAGACTGTAGAGCTTTTTAGTAGTTTTGAGGAGTTGGAGAGAGGGGATTATGTAGTCCATGAAGAACATGGCCTGGGTCGTTATGAAGGTTTACAAAGCCTTGACTTTGGCGGCAGACGGCAAGACTATCTTTTGCTCTATTTTCAGGATGAAGATAAGCTTTATGTGCCTGTTTATCGTCTTAATCAATTAAGCCGTTATAGTTCTCTGACCAGTCATGAGCCTGTTTTAGATAAAATGGGTGGGACTCGTTGGCTTAAGACTAAGGTCAAAATCAAGACTCAGCTTAAGTCTATGGCTGGAGAGTTATTAAAGCTCTATGCCGAAAGACAAAGTTTAGAAGGCTATGCTTTTAGTTCAGGTGGGGCTCTATACGAAGAGTTTGAGGCTAAATTTCCCTTTGAAGAAACTCCTGATCAATTAAAGGCTATCCGAGAAGTAGAAAAAGACATGAGCGAAACTAGGCCAATGGACCGTTTGATTTGTGGTGATGTGGGCTTTGGCAAAACAGAAGTAGCCATGAGGGCTGCTTTTAGGGCGGTTTTGGATGGAAAACAAGTGGCTGTTTTGGTGCCGACTACTGTTTTGGCCCTTCAACATGAAAGAAGTTTTAAAGAGAGGTTTAAAGATTTTGCTGTTAAGATTTCTAGTATTAGTCGTTTTGTTTCTCTTAAAGAACAAAAGCATCGCTTAGAAGAATTAGCTAAGGGACATGTGGATATTATGATTGGTACCACGGCTCTTTTAGGAAAAAAAGTTATCTTTAAAGACTTAGGTCTTTTAATTGTAGACGAAGAACAGCACTTTGGTGTGGCTCAAAAAGAAAAAATTAAACAATTTAAAAAACAATGTGATGTTTTAGCCTTAAGTGCCACGCCCATTCCTCGTACGCTTAATATGAGTTTAAGCGGTATTAGACAGATTAGCATTATCTCTACTCCGCCGGTGGATCGCCAGGCTATTCAGACCTTCGTGGCTCCTTATAATGAGGCCCTGATTAAGGAAGCTATCGAAAGAGAGTTGTTAAGAGGAGGGCAGGTTTATTTTATTCATAACCGTGTGCAAAGTTTAAAGTCTTTAGAAGACCGCCTTAAGACTTTGGTGCCACAGGCGACAGTCCGCAGTG
>JAGRNM010000355.1 GCA_020440745.1 Deltaproteobacteria bacterium | reverse complement strand
AACTTGGGCATGTAGCGGATTAAAGTAGAGACGATACTCTCGGAGAGCTTAGAGGATTTCACCAAATCCCTTTGGGAAATACCTAATTTTTTTAAATCTGCCTGAATTTCTTCTGTGCTCATCATAGTAAAAAAACTTTAAACTTCTTCAAAGTTTTTGTCAATAGTGCAAGTGAGTCAAGTTTCAGACTATTATTTGTTTAGTTTATTCAAGCTCTCCCAAGCTTGCTCCAAAGTCTGCAAACGATCCAAAAAGAATTCTTTACTCCATAGTTTTAAGCTACTTGTTTAAAAAAATCCACTCTAGAGAGGGCGGATAAGGTGATTTCTTGGCAGATTTCTTTAACTAAGTTCATTTTTTGCAAGATACTGTCATAATACGACAGTATCTTGCAAAAATATAAAGCTATTTATAAAAGCTTGAGTTGGTTTTTTTCCTAAAAAGCCAGCCTATTCCCTGACTTATTAATAAAAATCCCATGCCGACCACTACCAAGCTGGCACCGGCCGGCCAAAGGAAGATGTAAGAATAATAATAAGCCAATGCTGGTAGGATCAGGCCTAAGCCCAGCGCCGTAACAAAGGCTTGGCTAGAGGAGTGGGTCCTTTGGTTGGCAATCCAAGCGGGGATTAAAAGGCCGGCAAAGGTAGCTAAGGCTCCTAGGATTTCTAAACTTAAGCTGATGCTTAAACAAAGAAAGAGATAAAAGAATAAGCGGTAAGCTCTAACCGGAAAATGGGCTACTGTAAAAAAATCAGGATCAGCTAAGACGCTTAGGATTTTAAATAAATTAGGCCATAAAAAAATTAAAGCGATCGAAGCAGTGAAGACGACACCCCAAAACTCTCCTTCGGTAACAGCAACGGCATTGCCAAAAAGTAAGCTCTCTACATAGTGATGGCCTTCACCAATCACATCTCCCAAAATTAAAATGCCAGCACTGCCTACTAGATAGATTAAGCCTAGGAGTCCTTCGGCGCTGATAGAGGAGCGTTTTTTGAGTAGGCTAAATAAACTTAAAGTTAAAAAGGCGCCTCCTATGCCTGCCAAATAAGCTAAGAAGGCTTGTTCTTCGTGTTGAGTTTTTCCCACCACGATCCATAAATAAAGAAAAATACTTAAGCCAGCTCCTTGAGGTAGAGCCAGTCCTACAAATATTTGGCGACTAGCTAAGCTTAGACTTCCCATTAAAGCTAGGAGTCCTCCGGTTAACATGGAAGCTAAGATAGGCTGCCACCAGAGGGAAAAATATTGCAGCATTTCCAAACTTAAATCAGGTCTCAGACAATAACCTGTTAAGATAAAAAGTAGAGGTAAAAGGATAAAGTAAAATGCAGTATCAAGCAGTTTCATTTTTTAAAAACCCTCCGAAGCCGAAAGATGCACTTTGTTTTGCTCTAGATCTAAGTGAAGATCTGTCAAACGATTCATGCGTTTTACCTGGTGGTCAATGAGGATTAAGCTAAGC
>JAGRNM010000354.1 GCA_020440745.1 Deltaproteobacteria bacterium | reverse complement strand
TACTCTTTTTAATTTTACTTATTAGTTTAAACACTGCCTGCTTACAGGTTCCTAGCCCAGAAGAACAAAAGCAAAGTCTGCCTCAATCTCAGAGCTTTTCTGAGTCGGGAGAGCTACAGATCTACTTCCCTTACGTTGGTCAAGGTGACAGTACTTTGATCCAACTCCCTTCTAAAAAATACCTTCTGATTGACGCCAGCAATCCCCAATCAGCCAAGGAAGAGCTTATTCCCTTTTTAGAAGCCAAAGGAGTAAAAAAGCTAGAAGCCCTTATCATAAGCCACTACGACTTGGACCACCTTGGTGGGCTTCAATCCCTTGCCGAAGCTGGTATCGAAATTACCCAACTCTACGACCGAGGCTCAGAGTTAATCTTTAATGAAAACACCTACACCCAATACTTAAGCCAAGCCCTGGAGCTAGACTTATCTCCCATACCACTTCAGGCAGGAGAAACATTAAACTTAAGCGAAGAAGTCGAGATTAAAGTCTTAGCCAGCTCAGGAGAAGTTTTAGGAGAAAACAAAATATGGACTAGCCTAGACCTAAGTCCAGAAAGCTATAGCAGCCGAGAAAACGCCAGCTCTTTAGCCCTACTCATCGAATATGGGAATTTTCGTTACCTAACAAGCGGAGATCTAACAGGAGGCAAGGACTTAGACGGTTTTTTAAGTCCAGACATGGAAAGCTTAGTAGCAGCCAGCCTAAAAGGAACTGTGGATGTAGTTCATGCCAATCATCACGGTAGTCTTTCTAGCAGCAACCAAAATTTTATTTTAGCCACCCTACCAGAAGCGGTCATCATCCAAGCAGGCATCCACAATTTTTATGGACACCCTCACCCACAAGTAATCCAAGCTTGGCAAAGTATCGGAGCTAAAGTTTATTCCACCGATGAGGGAAAGGGTTATGCTGTTTTTAGTGATGGCTTAGATTGGGAATTAAGCGAAATAGCGGCTCCTTGAAGCTCTAATCTAGCTAAATCAGCTTCCACCATCTTATAGACTAAATTTTCAAAGCTAAGTTTAGGCTCCCAAGCTAAATTTTTCTTAGCCTTACTTGCGTCTCCTAAAAGCAAGTCCACCTCTGCTGGGCGATAGAATTTAGGATCAACTTTGACAAAGTCTTCATAGTTAAGATCAACAGCGTCAAAAGCCAACTTCACAAAGTCTCTTACCGAGTGAGTCTGGCCGGTTGCAATAACATAGTCATCAGGTTTTTCTTGCTGAAGCATTAACCACATAGCTTCAACATAATCTCCAGCAAAACCCCAATCCCGCTTAGCCTCCAAATTGCCTAAAAAAAGCTCTTTTTGCCGACCCAACTTGATACTTGCCACAGCATGAGTAATCTTTCGGGTTACAAACTCCAAACCTCTCAAGGGAGATTCATGATTAAATAAAATTCCACTACTAGCATGCAGGCCAAAACTCTCACGGTAATTAACAGTCATCCAATGACCAAAAACCTTAC
>JAGRNM010000353.1 GCA_020440745.1 Deltaproteobacteria bacterium | reverse complement strand
CCCAAAGGTCGTCTTCTTTATTAAGGGGTTTGGAGATAAAAGAAACCAAGTGGTTTTTTGTATCCAAACCTGGATTTTCTCGACTTCCCCCTAAGGCCCAAAGATACTCCTGATTATTAATATGTAAGCTACTTAAGGCAGAAAGCTCCTGCTGAGTCCAAGAGCTTAAAAGAGGCAAATGATAACCTTGCCTTGATAATAAGCCCAAACCCAAAACCAAAACGCTTAAGCTAAGAAAAATTCCGTAAAAAGCAGGCAGTCTTCCATTATGAAAACGAGTGGTAAAACCCCACACCAAGCTTAATAAAGCACTCAAAAAGAAAAACAAGGCTGCTAAGCCTAAAGCTAAAAAACCAGGCCTTAAACTAAGGGGCCAGGAGGCCATCCAAGTAGTCCCCCAAAAGAAACCCTCCAAGCTAAGACCATGCAGCCAGGCTAATAAAGAAGAAAAAACAAGCAAAATTAAGCCTAGCAAAGCGGGCAGCTTAAAAGCCCAAGAGTTTTTGGCAGAAGAAAAACACTCGGCCGTCCAAAAACCTAAGGATAAAATTAATAAAGGGGACAATAACCACTCTAAGGTCCAGTTAGAAAATAATTTAATCTCCGAGCTAAAGCTCTTAAGCAGGGCCATGGCAGTCCAAGCCATGGCTAAAAGCAAAAGACCTGCAAAAATCTTTTTGAGCTTTAATTTTTTCAAAAAACCTAAAGCTGGTACCAAAACAGCACCGGCTAGCACCAAATAAGCCTGCCAACGCAATAAAGGTCCCTGTCTTAAAGCGTCAATAGCGCTTAAAAACAAGTAGGCTAAAAGAATAAAACCAAAAACAAGGTAAGAAAGATTAGCCAGACGTTGAAACAAGCTCAAAGGCTCTGGCACCGAGCTGGCTTCAAAAGTTTCTGGGCCAGTCCATGTGGAGAGCTCTTCTTTGGCACTTATCTTTGGCAAAGAGTCTTCTGCCTCCTCAAAAACAGTATACTCTTCTTCTTCAGAGGCTAAGGCCTCTTGGTCCAAAGAAAACTCCCCTGTTGTTTCTCCTGAGGTATCTCCTTGCTTTAGATCTTCCAGGGAAATCATTACCGTGGCCTCTAAATCCTCTTGGGAATTTTCAGCTTTTCCCTGAGAAGAAGCCTCTTGTTGAGCTTTTTCCTGAGCCTCAAAGTCTTTTAAGTCAATATCTAGAATCGTACGATCAAGTTCCTCAGCTGAGGGACCGGAGTGATCCTTCTGAGGCTTTGAATCTTTTTTATCTTTCGAAGAGTCCGCTACCATCTTCTTTCCCTTTGCTAATCCAGGTAAAATAGTCCACCAATCAGTCTTAACTATTTAAGAAATTTTACTTTTTTATACTTAATAGACACAAAAAGTCAAAACTTACCTAGACTTAGAAAATATTTAAGTATTTGACCCAGAAAAAGGCTTATGTCTAAAATCCATAGGCTCTAGACTTTTTTTAATTAATAAAAAATACTAAGAAGAG
>JAGRNM010000352.1 GCA_020440745.1 Deltaproteobacteria bacterium | reverse complement strand
GACATGGGGGCCAAGATTACTATCGATTCAGCCACCTTAATGAACAAAGGTTTAGAATTAATCGAAGCTAGATGGCTTTTTGGTCTGGGCGTTGACAAACTAGCAGTTCATGTCCATCCCACTAGTATGGTACACTCCTTGGTGGAGTTCCAAGACGGTTCGGTCATGGCCCAATTAGGGATGCCAGATATGAGAGTGCCCATTGCTTATGCCATGACTTATCCAGATCGTTTAGTTTTGCCATGGCCCCGTTTAGACTTAACCAAAGTAGGTCCTTTAGAATTTTTTGAACCTGATTTGGAGGCTTTTCCGTGTTTGGCTTTAGCCCTAGAGGTTTTAAAAAAGGGTAAAACTTATCCTGCGGTTTTGAATGCGGCCAATGAAATAGCTGTGGCTGCTTTTTTGGAAGAAAAGATTGGTTTTATAGAGATCCCTAGTTTAGTGGAAAAAACTTTAGAAGCACATACCGCTAAGGACTTCACAAGTTTGGAAGAAATTTTAGAAGTGGATGCTTGGGCTAGGGAAAAGACAAAACAAAACTTATCAAGTGGGAGATAGGTTTTAAAATTTAAAGTAGAGTTTAATCGTTCCCCAAATAAGGTTAATTCATCGATGATGGCTATTTTATATTTTATTTTAGGTTTAGGTCTTTTAATTTTTATCCATGAGTTGGGTCATTTTTTGGTGGCCAAGGCTAATGGTATCCGAGTGGAACGCTTTTCTTTAGGCTTTGGCCCAAGGATTATTAAATTTACCGTGGGGGAAACAGAGTATTGTATTAGCCTATTACCTCTAGGGGGTTATGTTAAAATGACTGGCCAAGAGGATTTTGGCGAAGAAGAACTCCCTGCTTTGGATGATCCAAAGGCTTTTAATTCTAAAGGTCTCTTAGCAAGAATCAGCGTGGTTTTAGCGGGACCGGCTATGAATTTAATTTTGCCTTTTATACTCATGCCCATGGTTTTTTGGGTTGGGCGTGAGGAACCTCTTTATTTAGATCAAGAAGCCAAGATTTCAGGACTTTTAGAAAACATGCCTGCTGCTGAAGCCGGTTTACAAGCGGGGGATAAAATTTTAAGCATTAATGGAGAGCAAGTGAAAACCTGGGAGGAAGCTCTCAAAAAGGGCATTGTGCCTATTGGTGATCGTCTAGAAGTCCAATTGATGAATCAAGCAGGAGAGGAAGAAACTTTAACTCTTCAAGCCCAGGCCTTTAAAGACCAGCAAGATCGAGGATACTTTGGTTGGGAGCCCATATTTTTTTGGGATCAGGAACCCATCGTAGCTGAGGTTAGTCAAGATTCTCCTGCTCAAAAAGCGGGCTTACAAAAGGGAGATAAACTACTTGCCATTGGGGGAGAGCCTCTCCAATACTGGAGAGATTTGCCCGACAAGTTAGAAAAAACAGAAGGTAAACTGACTGAGCTTAAGATAAAAAGAGGGGAAGAGTCTTTAACCCTACAGGTAAGCCCCCGTTATGATGAGGAGCTTAAA
>JAGRNM010000351.1 GCA_020440745.1 Deltaproteobacteria bacterium | reverse complement strand
AAAACTCCAATACCTTCTGGGCCAAGTAGCCATTTGTGGGCATCGGCAGCTAGAAAATCAATGTTGGCAGCTTGAACATCGATAGGAAAAAGACCCAAACTTTGAATGGCATCCACACAAAATAGAATGTTCTTTTCTTTTAAATGGGCACCTAATTTTTCTAGCTCTAGGCGGTAGCCCGTAGCATATTGGACGCTACTTAAACTCACCAGCTTAGTTTTTTTAGTGATTAAAGGTTCGAGTTCCTCCATGGCTAATTCGCCGGCGCGATTGGGGATTTTTTTTAAGACCACTCCTTTCTCAGCCAAGGCCATCCAAGGATAAACATTAGAAGGAAACTCGCTTTCGCTAATAATAATCTCATCACCTTTTTGCCAATCTAAGCCTTGAGCGATCAGGGATAGTCCGTGAGAAGTGTTTTTGATAAAGGCTATCTCTTGGCTTTGGGCTTTTATTAATTGGGCAACCGACTGGCGGGTTTTTTCTATGTTTTCAATCCAGCTTTCCCATAAGGTATAACCTTGGTGTAGACTTTCTTGACTGACTAGATAAATAGCATCGGCGACCCGACGACTGATGGGAGCGACGCTGGCGTGGTTAAGGTAAGTCCAGTGTTTGCTCACCGGAAAAAGATAGCGGTATTCTTTAATTTCTTTTTCACTAAAAGCTTGCATGCACTAAAGGGAACACTAAATGACTAGGAAAGCCAAACAAATTTTGGAGGAAATTTTTGAGAGACTTTTGGAGTATTATGGTCCCCAACATTGGTGGCCTGCTGAGACAGCTTTAGAGATGATGGTGGGAGCGGTCCTAACTCAAAATACCGCCTGGAAAAATGTAGAAAAAGCCCTAGCCAATTTAAGACAAGAAGGTCTTTTAGCTTTTGAGGCCTTGCAGAGTTTAGAGCTTGAAGCTTTGGCAGACAAGATTAGGCCTTCTGGCTATTATAATCTTAAGGCCAGGCGTTTGAAGGCTTTGCTAGATTTTTTAGGTCAAGAAAGTCCTCTAGGAAAAATAGAGCTTTTTAAAAGCAAAGAAACCTCTAGCTTGCGTAAGGCCTTTTTAGGGGTTTGGGGATTGGGTCCAGAAACGGTGGATAGTATCTTGCTCTATGCCTTGGATCGGCCTGTTTTTGTCATTGATCAATACACTTATCGGGTTTTTTTAAGACATCATTTAATAGCAGAAGAAAGCTCTTATGAAGAGATGCAAAGTCTTGCCATGGATCATTTGCCAGAAGATCTCAAAAAATACCAAGAATACCATGCGCTTTTGGTCCGGGTGGGTAAGGAGTACTGTGGTCCTAAGGCTCGTTGTGAGTCTTGTCCCTTAAAAGGAATCAATTGGTAGAGTCTCTAAGAGGGACTTGTACTCTGGTCAAAAATTGAGTAAGGGCTTGGTTTCCTAATTTATGCAAGCCAGTCACAATGCCAAGTTCTTCCATTCCATGCTGTTGGTGGCCGTGCCCCAGCTTAAGGACCCCCATTTTTTTCAAAAGGTGGTT
>JAGRNM010000350.1 GCA_020440745.1 Deltaproteobacteria bacterium | reverse complement strand
TAGTTGGCGATGCCAAACAGTCCATCTACCGTTTTCGCCAAGTGGATCAGGCCTTGATTGCTTCTACCAAAGCCAAGCTGCGAGCCCAAGGCGGCCAAGAAGCCAGCCTGCAATACAATTGGCGAAGTGCCGCCCCCATCTTAAAGCTAGTCAACGCCTTTGCGGCTCAAGCCTTTCCTCAAGAAGCCCTTTCTATCCAAGCGCCTGATTTTTGTGAAAAAGAAAACCCCCAAGCCAAGGCCCAGCTGATTAGCCTACAAGACAGCCAAGGCGATTTGGTCAACAACTTAGAGACCGCCCGAAATTATCAATGCACCTGGCTTGCTCAAAAAATTAAAAACCTTAAAAACCAAGGCCAAGACTTAAGCCAAGTAGCCATCCTCTACCGCAGCAGTGGACTGGTTAAAAAACTTAAAAAAAGCTTAGCCGCCCAAGCCATCTCCTTTGAAGTCCAAGGCGGACTTAATCTTTTAGAAGAAGCACTTTTTATCGACCTTAAAAACCTACTTAGGTTTTTACACAAGCCCCAAGAAGATCTATTTTTAATCGCTCTTTTAAAGGCGCCTTTTTTTCTTTTGTCCGACGCAAGCCTCTACCAACTAATGAGAGCTAAAAAAGCCGAAGACCAAGATCTAAGCCTTTGGCAATACTTGCAAAAACAAGCCCAAGCCAAAAAGCTCCAAGACTTAACTCCCGAGGGCGCCAAAATGACCTGGATCTATCAAAGCCTAAAAAAATACCTAGACAAAAAAAACTACCAAAGCCCCACCCGTCTCCTAAGGGATTTTTGCCAAGCCATGCAGCTGGATTATTTTTACCAAAGCCTTCAAGGCCATACCGAAGCCTCCCTTAACTTAGAGCAAAGCCTAGTCTGGCTAGAAAAACTAGAATCCGAAGACCCCCGTCGCTCGCTAAAAGATCTTATTGAGCTATTAGACCAAGCCAACAACGACTATCAAAAAGCCCGGATCAGCCCCTTAAGCCAAAGTCTTAGCCGACCCCAGACTGTCAAACTCCTCACCTTTCATGCGGCCAAGGGTTTGGAGTTTGAAGTGGTCTTTGTGGTGGACCTTAACCGAAAAGATCCCAACGACAACCCCGCTCTCATCCACTTAGAGGGAGATCGGGCCCTCAAACTCTCTAAAGATTTAAAGCTAGAAGCCTCCCCCCGTTATGAAGCCATCTTAAAAATCAAAAAAGCCGAAGCCCAAGAAGAAAACTTGCGCCTCCTCTACGTGGCCTTAAGCCGCGCCAAAAGAGAACTTTACCTTGTGCTAAATCCGCCGATTTTAAATACCAGAAGCAAAGAAAAAAAAGCACTGCCTCCCGGAGGCTTAGAAAAAATCCTCTTAGAAAAATTAGGAAAAGCGGCCGAGTCTTTTATAAAAGAAGAAAAAATCTCTCTTGCCACCCAATCCAGCCCCAACAAAAGTTTTATTTTTAATAAAGTTGAAAAAACCAGCCTTCAAAAAATTAAAAAAGCTAGCAACACCGTCAGCGAATTAGAAACCTACGAACTTTGTCCTTTAAAAGA
>JAGRNM010000034.1 GCA_020440745.1 Deltaproteobacteria bacterium | reverse complement strand
TAGGAAACGAGGCTTAAGTTTTTAAATTTTAAATAAGATGTAGAGAACTCCTCTCAATACCCATAAACTGGAACCCCAGAGCGCGCCCTTTCTTTTTAGAAAGGGCGCTGCTTTTTTAGGATTGATTGAGGGATAAAAAGACTTAAGCTAATTTTCTTAATAGCTTAGGGCTAAGTAACAACTCTAGTTGGGCCTGGGGCCTTGGTTTTTCCAGATAACAGGATAGGCAGGCCAAGCCCCCTTTTTTTAATACCAAAGTGGCTGAGGGTCCCATTTCTAAGAGACTTTTGATCCACTCACTCATGTCCGGTTCGTGTCCTACTAGCATCAGGCAATTTTCAGAGCGTTTTTTGAGAGTCTTTAAAAAATTTTCTAAGGAACCTCCAGGACTTAGCTCTGGGTTGATTTCGATCTCCAGTGCTTGATTTTTTTGGACGATTTCTGCGGTTTGGTAGGCCCTTGTTAAGGGAGAACTTATTAAAGCTTGGATAGGTGGTCTGAGTTTAGCCAAAGCACGGGCAGCTTGTTTCATTTTTTCTCGACCTTGGTCTGTTAAGGGTCTTTCTGTGTCAGGGATACCAGGGCTGCCCCGTTGGACAGCGATGCCGTGGCGCAAAAAATAAAGAGTTTTATGGGCTTGGGACATGATTATTCTAAATGAGAACGGCGAAAGAGACGTCCAATTAAAGGTAAAGAGGATCGTCTAATCCAGGCTAAAATTAAAGAGCTGATAAGGACTAAGCCTAGCATGACGATATGTTTTCCTCCATCTCCTTGTACTTCAAAACCTAAGGGACCCAAATGGGCTAAAAGAGCTCCCAACATAATGGCAATCGCCAGACTGGCTCCTAGGGCGCTTAGGCGGGGAATTAAAATTAAAAAAACTGTGAGTGCTTCTAAGGTCCCAATCAGAAAACGTCCTGCGGGTTCCATCTGGAGTTTTTGAAAGATGAAGACATCCGTTGCTTGAGAGCTTAGTTTACCGTAGGCCGCGCCTCCTAAAATAAAGGCAATCATTAATTGAGGGATCCAGGCGATTAGGTTTTTATACTTAGTCTTCATGGTCGCTTTTTCTTTCTGATAGCTTTTTATCATTAAAAGAAGGTGACTTAAGAATTCTTATAGTGGAAAGAGTAGGTCACTTTCTTTTAAGTCAGAAAAAGTCCTTTTTCCTAGAGCCGATAACAGTTCGTAATGATCGTCTTCTAGACCTAGGATATAATTTTTGACTCGTTCGCTTTTATTTTCAATCCCCAGACCTTTTTGTAAATGGGAGTTATGGGTTGTAATGCCTACTGGACAGGTATTTTTATTGCATTGCATGGCCTGAATACAGCCTAAGGCTAGCATAAAGCCCCTTGCTGTATAACAAGCTTGGGCACCTAGGGATAAGGCCATAAGTTGGCTACCGGCGTTGATGAGTTTGCCAGCAGCAAGCAGTTTTAATTTGTTTCTTAAACCTAGGTCTTGGAGGATTTTATGAACCTTAGGTAGCGCTTGAAAGAGAGGAACCCCTAGATCATCCATAAAACTTTTTGGGGCAGCTCCGGTTCCACCTTCGGCTCCGTCAATACTAATATAGTCAGGGTGGATGCTTAATTGTTTCATTTTTTCTACTAAATGAAAAAACTCGGATTCTCGACCAAAACAAAGTTTGATGCCAACGGGTAGCCCGCTGATTTCTTGTACGCGAGCTATAAATTTGACGGTGGACTCGGCATCCGTGCATTCTAGATGATGGGGAGGACTAACGACGTCTTGACCCATGGGGACACCCCGTAGTTGACTGATCTCTTCAGTGATTTTTTCTTTGGGTAAAAGTCCTCCCTTACCTGGTTTTGCTCCTTGCGAAAGCTTGATTTCGATCATTTTGACTTGGGGCAATTTACTTAAGTTCTCTAACTTATGTGGGTCTAAACTTCCGTCTTCGTGGCGAACGCCAAATTTAGCCGTGCCCATTTGAAAAATTAAATCACAATTTTCCATTAAGTGATATTTAGGATAGCCTCCTTCTCCAGTGTTCATGGGTAGGCCGGTTTTTTTGGCGCCTCGTGCTAGGGCTCTGACGGCATGATTGCCTAAGGCACCATAACTCATGGCACTAATCAAAAAAGGCCTGGTCAAGGTAAAGCCTGTTTTTAATGAGCGTTCTTCTCCAAAGTGGAGATTAAATTTTTGGAGGGCTTCTTTATCTAGAGGGTAGAGTGAATGACGTAGCTTATATTCACTGCCATCAAATTGCAATTGGGATCCAAAGGCGCTGGTGGCATCCAAGCCCTTAGCTTTGCGGTAGACCTCAGAACGTTCGGTGCGATTGAAGGGTTCTTCTTCTACATCATTAGTAAATAAATACTGTCTAAGCTCGGGCCCAATGCTTTCGATTAAATAACGACCTTGAGCAATTAAACCAAAATTAGTGAGTAAGCTATGGGTGCTCTGTACGTGACGATAAAAGAAGTTAATTAAAGTTAGCAAAAAGAAAGCAACGGTTAAAAAATGAAAATAAAAAGAATATTGGTAACCAGCGACTAAAAAACTAAGAGTGAGTATGGGTAAACTAGCGTTGGTGAATTTAGCAATTTTACCTAGATTGACCGTTAGTTGGGAATCCATGATGTTGTAGTCTAAGAGATTTAATTTCTCATTGCTACTTTTTTCACAAAACTTTACTAATAGAGACTATGAGTCAAGAAAGAGAGATGTGGAAATCCCGGATAGGTCTTATTTTAGCAACGGCAGGCAATGCTATTGGCCTGGGTAATTTTCTTCGTTTTCCCGTACAAGCAGCACAAAACGGCGGCGGTGCTTTTATGCTGCCTTATTTGGTTGCTCTATTGTTTTTGGGTATTCCACTGATGTGGTGTGAGTGGGCTATGGGGCGTTTTGGTGGCTCTAAAGGTCATGGCACTACTCCAGGTATTTTTAATCATCTCTGGAAAAATCCTGTTTCTAAGTATCTAGGTGTTTTTGGTGTTTTAATCAGCTTTGGTGTGGGTGTTTATTATATTTATATTATGAGCTGGACCTTAGCTTATAGTTTTTTTTCTCTTACTGGGCAATATGCGGGTATTGAGACTAGAGAGGCCATGGGAGCTTTTCTAAAAGATTTTCAAGGAGTCAGTGGGGAGAGTTGGTTAAGTGTTTCTTCTCTTTCTTATCTTTTTTATCTCCTTAGCTTAGGTCTGGTGCTTTATATTTTGTCTAAGGGAGTGGTTAAAGGTTTAGAGCGTTTGGCTAAGTACGGCATGCCGCTTTTGTTTATCTTTGGTGCAATCTTAGTGGTGCGTGTTTTTACTTTAGGAACTCCTGATCCAACAATGCCAGAGCGTTCTATCCATGCGGGTTTAGGTTTTTTATGGAATCCCGATTTTGCAGCTCTCAAAGAACCTTCGGTTTGGTTGGCAGCAGCGGGTCAGGTCTTTTTTACTCTTTCGGTAGGCTTTGGCGCTATTCAGACCTACGCTAGTTATATCAAAAAGAAAGATGACGTAGCTCTTAATGGTCTGTCTACGGCTAGTACTAACACATTCGCAGAGATTATTTTGGGTGGATCCATCGCTATTCCTGTGGCGGTGGCTTTTTTTGGGATTGAAGGGACTACTCAGATTGCTCAGGGTGGATCCTTTGATTTAGGTTTTCAGACACTACCTTTAATTTTTATGGATATTCCTGGTGGGGCTTTTTTTGGAACTTTGTGGTTCTTTTTACTTTTTGTGGCAGGGATTACTTCTTCGGTAGCTATTGTGCAGCCATTTATGGCTTTTTTACAAGATGAGTTTAATTTAAGTCGTGGAAAATCAACTCTAATTACAGGAGCGACTCTTTTTATTTTAGGTCAACCTGTTATTTTCTTTCTTAAGTATGGATTTTTGGATGAGATGGATTTTTGGTTGGGGACTTTTGGTGTAGTTTTGTTTGCGGTGATTGAAGTTATTGTCTTTGTTTGGATCTTTGGTCCAAAAAATGCCTGGGCAGAAATCACCGAAGGAGCGGATATTAAAGTGCCTAAGTTTTATTTTTATATCCTAACCTATATTACACCACTTTTTTTAATGGGTTTATTAGGTTTTTGGCTATACGATCAGGGTTGGCAGGTTATTATGCTCA
Source organism: Deltaproteobacteria bacterium (assembly GCA_020440745.1). GTDB lineage: Bacteria > UBA10199 > UBA10199 > DSSB01 > DSSB01 > JAGRNM01. Next base: position 6,040 of record JAGRNM010000034.1, on the reverse strand, counting down.
AAAATGTTTCTAAAGAAGCTTTGCCTTATGCCATTGGTTTAAGGACAATGTTAGTCTTGATGTTTTTGGGATTAGCTTGGGGGGTTTATCATGGTTTTTCAAAAAATAAGCGTAAGGAGTCTTTATGAATACGGGTGGATGGATCATGATGGTGGTTTTTTGGTTTTTAGTTTTGGTTCTTAATCTTTTTTGTTACGGAAAAGTGCTTAAGCATCGTCATAAGCATGGTCAAGATGAGTAAGGGATTTAGGGTCTTTCTAAGATAATTTCTTTTTGGGTTTCTATAAAACATTGACAAGCCAGTCGGCTGTTTTTTTGTCTTCCATAGACTTGTTTTAACTGATTTTCTTCTTTAATTTGGATTTTTGATAAAGCTTCTTCACCTTTGAGGACATAAACGTGGCAAGTTGTGCAACGGCCGGCACCTCCACAGCGATGGTCTAGCTTAAGATCATGACTTAAGGCAGCTCTTAAGAGGCTTCCTTCATGGCCTAAATCACTTTTGAAGTAGTTTTTTGGATCAACTTTGACAGTTTGTTGATCGATAGTGAGGAAAAAACTTTGAGTCTTCATGAGACCTTGGCATAGTCGCGGATAACGGCTTTAGCCAAAGCGCTAAAGGCTTCAAAGATACCTTCTCCCTTTTTGGCATTGGTCTCAAAGTCGGGTGCTTTGTATTGGTTTAAAAGTTTTTTGAGTGCCTTGATTTCTCCCACTCCTTTTAGATCTCTTTTGTTATACTGAATAACATGGGGAAATCTTTTAAATTGTAAGCCTTGATCGCTAAGATTACTTTCTAGGGCTTTTAAGGAAGCTAGGTTAGCCTCCATCTGGTCGACTTCGCTGTTGGCTACAAAGACGACACCATCGACTCCTTTTAAAATTAGGTTACGGCTGTCTTCATAAAGCACTTGGCCGGGTACGCTATAGAGATGAAAACGGGTTTTATAGCCACCGACTTTTCCTAGACTAAGAGGCATAAAGTCAAAAAAAAGCGTCCTAGGATTAGACTCTTGTTTTAACATTTTAGATTTGGACTTGCCGCGCGTTCTTTTATGAAGAGCTTCTAGGCTACTTGTCTTTCCAGAAAGGGCAGGTCCTACATAGACAACCTTAAAATTAATTTCTTGGTTCTTTTCATTAATAAAAGCCATGGCGGCGTATTCTAGAAAAGTGGAGCTCTCCTGCCAAGGAATATTTTAACTAGTTTAAAAAGCTTTATAAAAAGAAGGGATAGCCCTTTCGGGCTATCCCCAGGCAGGGGTTTGTCGGAGGCGTTTTAGCCTCCTTCCCTTTATTATTCTTTGACCTTAGCTGTCTTAGTAGTGGCGACTTTGGCCGTGCTAGCCCCACTAAAAGTCACATGGGGTTTAAGGGCGTCGATGCGTTTGTCTCCAATGCCTTTGACGGATTTAAGATCCTCCAAAGAGGCAAAGGGCTTTTCCTGCCGGCGGACAATAATGGCTTGGGCGGTTTTGGGCCCTACACCAGGAAGCAAGCTAAGCTGCTCCACGCTGGCTTCGTTGACATTGACGGTTCCTTCCAAAGCTTTTGCTTCTAAGCTTGTAAGGCCAAGACCAAGTAATAAAGTTGCCAAGGCAAGAAAGGAACTTAAGCGGACTAGGATTTTCTTCATGTGTTCTCCTTTAGGTTTGTTATTTATTTTTCAAAGATCGCCGGACGCTTTTAAGATAGAGCAAGCGTTGTGCCATTGGAGAGAACTGAGAAATGAAGAAGTCTAAATCACCAAGATTAGCGCGGCTAAACGTAAAGCTGTTTCATAATATAAGTTTAAAAAATGTACCGATTTTTTAAGGTCAGTCAGCCGAATATTGGCTTGTGTTAGAAGGAAGTCGTTCGGGAAACGGACTTGGATTTGTTGGCACTATCTTAAATATCTATTACGCTATTGCTTCACCTGTTCGTCATTGTTACCACCCGTCTGTCTTTCTTGCTTAGGAAGGACGGACGGGGTTGTGACATGAACAAAGAAAAAAACTTAAGCATCTAAGAGTACTTTTATAGCTGAAGAAATTCTTCGTCACTTGTTTTAGAATTTTTAGTGAATTCTACGTTTAGTTTGTTTGCTAAGGAACCGATAGGTCTTTTAGCTTTTTGGATAGCTTCTATTAAAAGATAGGCTGGAAATAAAAAAGGTCTCTATAAAAGAGACCTTTTAAAAGTTTGCTTACATTAAGTTAAGTTTAATTTCTAAGCGGCTTATTATTCATCAACATGTATTGAATACGTTCTAAGGTTTTGGCTTCTCCGCAAAGTTCCAAAAATGCCTCACGCTCGAGATCAAGAATGTCTTGTTCTGTAGCGTAGTACTGAGTGGGACGGGTGCCGCCGCAAAGGACGCGACCTAGTTTTTCCGCAATCAGTGCGTCGTGCTCACTGATTTGGCCTAGGCTTAAGAAACCGCGGATGGCGGATTTCATAGCCATGACGCCGCCTAAGCCAGGGACTAGGATGTCTTCTCTAGGAACAGGTTGTTCATAGTTTTTAGCTAGCGCTAAGACGTCTTGTTTGGCGTCGTATAACAAGGTGGCTCGGTCCAGAGAGATTTTGTCACTGGGTTTTAGGTAAGCTTCATCAATGGCTTCTTTGGCGCTGGTGGCTACTTTAGCAAAGCCAATGCGGCCAAAGGCTTCTTGTACTTTGGGAAAGGCTCCGCCGTCGCCTTTACTCATCCAAACTCTTTTGCCTTTGGCTTGAAGCTTGGCCTCGGTGTTGAGGAGTAAGTTTTTACAACCACCACCGGCAGGGATGAGGCCTACGCCCACTTCCACAAGACCCATATAAGTCTCAGCTGCTGCTCGAACTTGGTCTGCCGCCATGGCGATCTCACAACCACCGCCTAGGGCGAGCCCAAAGGGAGCCGCCACTACAGGCTTAGGTGAGTACTTCATGGCCATGCCAAAGTCTTGGAAGCCTTTGACCATTTTTTCGATGTTGGCCCAGTTCTTTTGTTGAGCTTCTAAGAAAAGTAGCATGATGTTGGCGCCTACTGAAAAGTTTTCCCCCTCGTTGTAGACGATCATGCCTTTGTAGTTGGAGTCTTTCTCGATTAGCTCTAAGCCTTTAAAACCCATCTCGCCAATGTCGGAGTCGATGGCGTTCATCTTGGTATGAAACTCTAAACACAAGACGCCGTCTCCTACATCGATTAAACTAGCGCCTGAGTTTTTGGCAATCACACGGGAAGTGTCTTCTTTAATTTCTTTGATGCTAAAGACATTGGCTTTGGTAGGTACAGGCTCGTAGCTGTTTTTTTGTATATCAAAGAAAAGCTTCTTGCCGCCTTCTTTTTTGTAGAAGACGCCGTCACCTTTTTCAAGGACGGTTTGTAAGAGAGAAGGCACTTCTAAGCCGTCTTTTTTAATGCGTTCGACGGTTTCTTTTAAGCCAATGGCATCCAAAGTTTCAAAAGGGCCGATCTCCCAATTAAAGCCCCATTTCATGGCGTTATCTACATTAATAATGTCGTCAGCAATCTCTGGTATGCGATTGGCTGTGTAGATAAGCATGTCACGGGTGACTTGCCAGGCAAGCGTTCCAGCTCGGTCTTCTTCGCCCACCAAAGTTTTGACGCGCGTGTTGACGTCTTCGATGCCTTTGACTTTTTTAAGGCTATCAAATTTAACATCTTGCTTAGGTCGGTATTCACCAGTTTTGAGGTCAATGGCCAAAATTTGTTTTTTGCCTGTAGAGTCTTTTTCTTTTTTGTAAAAGCCTTGACCAGCCTTGTTGCCGGTCCAACCTTTTTCGATCATTTGGCTGATTACATCAGGCATGACAAAGGTTTCTCGGGATTCGTCTTTAGGACAGTTTTCGTAAGTATTCTTAACGACGTGGGCTAGGGTATCCAAACCAGCTAAATCACCGGTTCTAAACATAGCGCTCTTAGGTTTGCCTAAGGCGGGTCCTAGGATTTTGTCGGCTTCTTCGATGGTGTAGCCTTCTTGCATGACGTGCTTTAAGGCGTTCATAAAAGTAAAGGTACCGATACGATTGGCTACAAAGTTGGGGGTGTCTTTGGCCTGCACGACACCTTTACCGAGTACGTCTTCTAAAAAGCGGGTCATGTCTTCTACTATGGTGGGATCGGTTTCTTGTTCACTCACTACTTCCACTAATTTAAGGTAACGCACGGGATTAAAAAAGTGGGTAACAATGAAGTTCTTTTTAAAAGCTTCACTGCGACCTTCGCTCATGGCTTTTAAAGGTAATCCTGAGGTGTTAGAGCTAACGACGGCGCCCGCTTTCATAACTTTTTCAATTTTTTCAAAGACAGATTTTTTAATATCTAAGCGTTCCACGACGACTTCTACGATCCAGTCACACTCAGAAAGTTTGGTCCAGTGGTCTTCAAAGTTTCCAGGAGTGATTAGTTTGAGATCCCGTTTGGAATAAGCCAAGGCTGGTCGGGAGTTTTTAATGCCTTCTAGACCTTTAAGGGCAAACTTATTGCGAAAAGCGGGACTGTTTTCTTTGAGACCCGCTTGTTGATCGGCTTCTGTAAATTTAGGAGGTACAATGTCTAAAAGTAATACGGGTACGCCGGCTCCGGCTAGATGAGCGGCAATACCTTGTCCCATGACACCAGCACCGAGGACCGCGGCTTTTTTAATTTCTTTCATGGCTAACACCTTTCTTCAGAAACATTTTTTTGATGGGCGCTTTGTGTAACTTACCTAGTGGCTGATCTAAGCAGCCACTAGGTTAAGATTTGGATAAAATTATAAGCGTTCGATGATGCAAGCAGCGCCTTGACCACCACCAATGCACATGGTTTCTAATCCCCATTTTTTGTCGTAGGTGATTAGGTCATTAATGAGTGTGGCCATGATACGGGCGCCGGAACAACCCAAAGGATGACCTAAGGCAATGGCACCGCCATGGGGGTTGAGCTTGTTTTGGTCAATGCCCAATTCTTGGACCACAGCAAGACTCTGGGAAGCAAAAGCCTCATTGAGTTCTACAATATCAATATCGCCAATGCTCATACCAGCGCGCTTTAGGACTTTGGTGACAGCAGGAACCGGTCCCATACCCATGAGTTCAGGTGCGCAACCAGCAACCGCCATGGCGTGGATGCGAGCAAGCGGTTTGAGTCCTAAGGCTTTGGCTTTTTCGGCACTCATGACCACGACCGCGGCTGCTCCGTCGGTGAGCGGTGACGAATTACCAGCGGTAACACTACCATCTTTTTTAAAGGCAGGTTTTAAGGTGCCTAATTTTTCTACAGTAGTACCGGCACGGGGACCTTCGTCTGTGTCAATAAGCTTAGTGCTGCCATCTAATTGGGGCACGTTGACGGGGACGATTTCGTTTTTAAATTTATTTTCAGCGATGGCTTTGAGGGCTTTTTCGTGGCTTTTGGCAGCAAAGGCATCCATGTCTTCTCGTTTGATGCCATACTTAGCAACGACGTTTTCAGCGGTAAAACCCATGCCGATGTAGGCGTCGGGGTATTGGTCTGACTTAGGAGAACCACCGGGGACTAACAAAGGATTAAGACTAGGGTTAAAGCCACCCATGGGGACATGGCTCATGGTCTCGATACCAGCAGCGACAAAAACTTCGCCATCCCCCACCATAATGGCACGGGCGGCATCCATAATAGTTTGTAAGGAGGAAGCACAAAAGCGATTGACAGTCACTGCGGCGGCAGTGATGGGAATCCCAGCCAATAAACTAATATTACGGGCCACGTTCATGCCTTGTTCACCCTCAGGCATGGCACAGCCGACGATGACGTCTTCGATTTCTTTGGGGTCGAGGCCGGGTACGGCATCAACAGCAGCTTTGACTACTGCTGCACCAAGGTCGTCGATGCGCATATTAATATAGTTGCCTTTGTTGGCTCGGCCCATGGGGCTACGTTTGGCACTGACGATGACAGCTTCTTTTAATTCTGGCATGAAATTCCTCCTGGGAAAAAATGAATGATGATTCATTTTGGACTAGCTCCTTTAGTGGGGGCTGTCAAGGGGGTATCGAGACCTCTGGCTTAGGTCTTAATGAGGGCTAAGAT
>JAGRNM010000349.1 GCA_020440745.1 Deltaproteobacteria bacterium | reverse complement strand
CCTTTAGAGGCTGAGGAATTTTTGCCCGCCATCCCTAGAAAACTCGAAGAAGACTTTTCTCAAGGTATTCACCAACAATGCTGTCTATCTCCGGTTTGGGACACGGCTTGGGCGGCTATGGCCTTGGTCGAAAGCGGTATGGATCCAAAATCAGCTGCTTTAATGAAAAGTAGCGAGTGGCTTTTATCCAAACAAGTGAGTCAGACCTATGGAGACTGGTCTGTCAAAAACAAAAACGGTAAGCCTGGCGGTTGGTCTTTTGAGTTTGATAACGAGGATTATCCCGATGTGGACGATACTATTGAGGTGCTTACCCTCCTCCACTCTCAAGGACTAGAAGACCCTCAAAGAAAAGAAGCCTTTGAGAAGGGCTTTTCTTGGCTCATGAGCATGCAGTCCAAAAATGGTGGCTGGGCTGCTTTTGATGTGGATAATACCATGCAATGGTTAAACAGCTTACCCTTTTCCGACCACGGAGCTTGTTTAGATCCTCCCACTCCCGATATCACGGCTCGGGTCTTAGAGTTTTTAGCTTTAATCGATTACGAAAAACAAGATCCTGCTTTACAAAGAGCTCTACAGTTTTTGCTTAAAGAACAAAAAACTAATGGCGCATGGGAAGGTCGTTGGGGAGTGAATTATCTTTATGGCACCTGGTGTGCCTTGCAAGCTTTAGGGGCCTTAGGAGAAGGTCAAGAGGCTATTGAAAAGGCTGTGGCCTGGTTAGAATCAGTCCAAAACCAAGATGGAGGTTGGGGAGAAAGTTGTGCAGGTTATTTAGAGGAGCGCTATGTTCCTTTAGGCAAATCAGTTCCCTCCCAAACGGCTTGGGCTGTGATGGGGCTTTTATCAGTTAGAGGACCAGAACATGCAAGCACCCAAAGAGGTTTAGAGTATTTAATGCGAACCCAAAATCAAGATGGCTCTTGGGAAGAAAGTGCTTATACAGGAACCGGATTCCCAGGACATTTTTATATTCGTTATCATGGCTATCGCCACTACTTTCCCCTCATGGCCTTGGGTAAATTTAAAGCCTTAGTATCTTAATTTTTTAACTATAAATCTTGATGAGTCTAGAGGTAGGACGCTTTAGATTTCGTCTTCGGGAGTAAAATCACTATCTAAGATCTCGCCTGCCTGTCCTTCTTTTCTAAAAAAGACATGACCCGGATAAATCTCGGCAATCTTTTGCTGAACATCATTAATTTGTATCTTAGGCGTCGAGGTTCCTGCGCCGATTCCCAAATGACGGACTCCTTTTAACCATTCTGGTTCAATTAATTCGGGAGAATCAATATGATAAGTAGTATCAGGTAAATACTTACGCACAATATTAGCTAGATTAGTGGTGTTGCTAGAATTAAAACCACCAATGATTAAAAAAGCGTCCACCCATTGAGCTAAATCTTCTACAGCTTGCTGTTGGTTTTTAACAGGCTTACAACGGGTATCGATTGCCCGCATTTGAGGACACTTTTTCTCTCGAATATAACTAACCAGGTGTTGAAATTTTTCTTTCGTAATGGTTGTTTGACAGATAGCAACTGTTTTTTCTCCTAAGCCTTCTGGCA
>JAGRNM010000348.1 GCA_020440745.1 Deltaproteobacteria bacterium | reverse complement strand
GGTAGCCCTTTCTTGAGGGCAGGGCAGCCATTTGCCGCGATGGAATTGCTCCAGTTGGATATTGGATAGGTTTTCTTCGCTATGACCTTGCTGAAAAGTCCAAGTAAAATTTAAAATCTCTCCGGGCAAGTATTCATTTTTGTCACTGGTTAATTGGATAGGAGCTTCTTTGTTAAGTACACCAATGAGTTTACGTCTTTTAATTTCTTCTCCCCAATAACGGACCTCTCCTATATCCACATGAACAAAGTCTAAAGGCCCATAATAACCCACGCCGCCTGTTTGTGATTTTAATAAATAGTCCCGTAGAGTTTCTTCACGGATTTCATCTAGGTGAATATCGGCTGCTTTGCCTTGCATGTGGAGACTTCTTGAGCTGACTTTATGGCCTTTTTGTTTTAGTTTTTGATTAAACTTTGGTCTGCGGTAGCCAGAGATGATTTCTACTGTATCAACTGCAAAATGATCTTGTAAGTGATCGAGTAAACGGATCAGCGCTACTTCAATCTTTAAATTTTCTCCATTGTCTCGACTTCTAAAAAAATGATTAAGTTTTTCTAGAGCTATTGGATCTAGCTTGCCGTTTTTTTCGTATTGAACTTCTAATGTTTCTTCTAGGTGATAATTATAAAGTCTAAGCAGTCCATCAGGATGGGCTAATTCTTTAGCTAAACTAGGAGTGGTAGGAATCCATAAAATCAGCAGTAAAAATTTTAAAAAAAAATTTCTCATGAAACGCTTTCGGCATAAAGAGGCCTTAGAGACTTAGGTACTTTATTGACATGAACTAAATCTTTTACCATGGCTTGAGCCGTGGGTAGTTTAAGATCTTTAACTACTTTAAACTTTTCTAAAAACTTAAGCGCATAAAAACTTAAGTCAATTTCCCACCAAAAAAATCCCTGACGCACACTGGCAGGAAAATGATGGTGATTGTTATGCCAACCTTCTCCAAGTGTCAGTAAGCCCAAAATAAAATTATTACGACTAGTGTCCGTGGTTTTATAGCGAATCTTCCCCCAAACATGAGCTAAAGAATTAATACAAAAAGTACTATGCAAGACCAAAAGGGTAGAAAGAAAAAAACCAATCAAAAGCCCACTTAAGCCAGAAACGGCCAAGACAATAGCGCCTAAGACAATCATAGGAATCCAATGCCACTTATCTAAAAAACGTAGTTCAGGATACTTGGCAAAATCTTTAATGAGGTCGTAGCGTGGAGCTTGGTAGCAATCAGACAAAAACCACCCCATATGACTCCACCAAAAACCTTTTTTGGGAGAGTGAATATCTGCTTCTTGGTCGGAATAACGGTGGTGATGACGATGATGTCCGGCCCACCAGAGAGCTCCTTTTTGACCAGCCGTACCACCTCCAAAGGCTAACAGAAATTGGAAAAAGCGATTGGTTTTAAAAGTCCTGTGAGCAAAATAACGGTGATAACCAGCTGTAATAAAAAACATGCGGATCACATAAAGAGCGCCGCATAAAATCCAATCGAGCGGCTTGGTGCCCGTCCAAAAAGCCGCTAAGGGGATGAGGTGAATACTAATAAAAGGGATGCATAAAAAGAGATTTTTTTTATTCATAAAC
>JAGRNM010000347.1 GCA_020440745.1 Deltaproteobacteria bacterium | reverse complement strand
GATTTCTTGGGACCCCTTCGACCCGCACTTCATAATGAACATGGGGGCCTGTACTACGGCCTGTAGAACCTACTGCCGCAATTTTTTCCCCCCTCGCCACTTGGTCTCCCTCTTCTACAAAAATCTTAGAATTATGGGCATAAAGGGTATGCACAGCATTGCCATGATCCACGATGACCGTATTACCATAACCGTTTTTACGACCCACAAAATAGACTCGACCTGGAGCGCTGGCCACAATGGGAGTCCCACGGGGAGCGGCGATATCAATACCTTTATGCATGCGACCTAATTGACGACTACGACCTAGGCGTCGGCGATAAGCTCTCCAACCAAAACCGCTGGTAATAATACCATGCACTGGCATGAGGCTGGGTAGTTCTCCCAAACCATTAGCTAAAGAATTTTCCCCATCTAAAACAAAAAAATTAGACTCTAAAGCCTCAAGACTGGGCTCAGGAATATCTTCTAAATAGGGACCTTCTTCAAATAAATCAGCTTGCCCCATGGGCAAAAGAATTAAAAAACTAATAATAAAAAAAGAAAAAGACCACTTACGCATGTTATCTCCTTTTTTAAAATTGAAACCTACTAGGACCTGGATAAAATGCGAAGCTCATTTATATAAACCTGACAATTTACGCCAACAAAGCTTTTTTGGCAAGAGCTCTTCTTACAAAAAAGACATTCTTTTCCAGAACCAGTGCTATCTAAAGCACTCATTGACTTTTTTGGAAAGGTGCTTTTAAGCCATTAAGCTAAAAAAGGAGGATTTAATGAAACTATGGAGTCACAGTTTTAAAGAAGGTCAAGCAATTCCAACCGCTTATGCTATGGGAACTTCGGACCCAAAAAATCACGCCCGTTTTTCTGATAATCAAAATCCCCATCTGGCTTGGGAAGAAATCCCTCAACACACCCAATCCTTAGTACTTATTTTTCATGACAAAAGCGCTCCCACTCAAGCTGATGATGTCAATAAAAGCGACCGGCTAGTCCCAGCTGATTTAGCTAGAGGCAATTTTTATCATTGGGTCTTGGTTGATATTCCCCCCACACTAAAAGAAATTACTGCTGGCTCCCATAGCCATTCCGTCCATCCAAAAGGCAAACAAGGACCACAAGCACCTGACGGCATGCGTCATGGTTTAAATAATTATACCCAATGGTTTGAGGGCGATGAGTCCATGCAAGGTCAATACTTTGGCTACGACGGACCTTTTCCTCCTTGGAATGATAGTCTTATCCATCATTATTGTTTTACACTTTATGCTTTGGACATCCCCAGACTACCTGTTGAAGGTAATTTTGACGCCACCGAGGTCTTAAAAGCTATGGAAGGTCATGTTTTAGCTAAGGCCCAACTTCATGGCACCTATACTATTAATAGTCAGGCTCAGTAGGACTTATTTGTTTTTTGCCTTTAGCTGGGGTGGGGTTAGCTAAGATTGCTACTAGGTGGGCGCAAAAGACAAAAATCAAACTTAAATAATAAACCCAAAGCACTGCCACAATCAAAGCTGCTAACGAACCATAAACCCAATGATAACGATCTAAGGCATGGCTTAAGTAGGCCTGAAAAATGATCTTGGCCAAAAAGACTCCTAGGGCAAATAATCCAGCG
>JAGRNM010000346.1 GCA_020440745.1 Deltaproteobacteria bacterium | reverse complement strand
CTAGAAATACCCAGCTACATTCTTTAAATCGTATTAGTTCTACCATTAGGCGGGTGGCTTCTTTGCCGGAAGTGATGCAGCAGGTTTTGGCGGGGGTGATCGAAGGTTTGGGCTATGATGTTTGTCTTTTAGCTCTGTTTAATAAAAAAGAAAGTCGCATTGATTTTTATACTCCTAAAAATAACGTCTTAGTGGATTCTATAGAGGATTTTACAGGATTTCCCCTTGATCAAATGCAATTAAAGAAAGGAGAAAAAAATTCTATCGTTACAGCAATTCTAAGTAACCGAGTGGTCTTTAGGCAAGAGTTGGCTCTTTTGGTAAGAGGGGTGGAACCGGTTTGGGAAGGAAACCTAGCCTTAAGAGTACAAGAAGCCTTTGGTTTTAAAAAGTTTATTATCATGCCGATGGTTGCCGACCAAAAAGTCATTGGAGCTTTGATTGGGATTAGTTGCACTGAGTTTGTAGATGAAAATCGCATTGATGTTTTAGAAAATTTTTCTAACCAAGCGGCTTTAGCCTTGGAAACCGCTCAGCTTTTTGAAGAATTAAAAAGAAAAAATCTAGAGCTAGAACGAGCTAGCCGCATGAAGAGTGAGTTTTTGGCTATGATGAGCCATGAGTTACGCACCCCTCTGACCGCTATTATGGGTTTTACCGAACTTTTGATGGAAGGTGCGATGGGAGAGTTAAATCAAGAACAAGAAGCCAGCCTTAAAGAAGTCATTAAGAATGCAAGTCATCTTTTAGAATTAATTAATGGGGTTTTAGACTTAGCCAAGATTGAAGCAGGTAAGATGGAGCTTAATGAAGATATTTTAAGTATTGCCGATTTATTAGAGGATGTTCGTTCTTCTTTAGATCCCTTAATGAAGAAAAAGCATCAAAAGTTTTTACTTAAGCTTGAGGAAGGCTTGCCTATTTTTTGTGGTGATGCACAAAAGTTAAAGCAGGTGCTTATCAATCTTTTGAGCAACGCAAATAAATTTACTAAAGAGGATGGAGAGATCCTTTTGAGTGCTAGTTTTAAAAAAGAAAAGCCCTTATTAACAGAGGATCTTTCTCACTTGGAGACTTCTCATCAGGGTTATTTAAAATTAACTGTCAAAGATACTGGTATTGGTATTGATCAAAAAAGTTTAAAAACTATTTTTAATCTTTTTGAACAAGTGGATAGTTCCCATACCCGTTATTATCAAGGGACTGGTTTGGGACTTGCCTTAACTAAGCAGTTTGTGGAACTCCATGGGGGAGTCATCTGGGTAGAAAGTGAATTGGGTAAGGGCTCTGAGTTTATTATTTTACTTCCTATTAAAGAAATCAAAGCGGAAGTTATAGGATAAGATCTTAGGATTTAAGTTTCATGAAAAAAAACCTTTTAATGATTGGTTCCAGGGCCTCCGCTTTGGCGGTTGCTCAGACAGAGCAGTGTATGGCTCAGTGGCAGCATTTACATGCTGATTTAGTTTTTGAACATAAGACCTTTACAACTACGGGAGATAGACTTTTGGATCGTTCTCTTTCTCAAGAAGGAGGAAAGGGACTTTTTATTAAGGAATTGGAGGAAGCGCTGCTGCAAAAAAAAATCGATGTGGCGATTCATAGTCTTAAGGATGTGCCGTCTGAGTTACCAGAAGGTTTTT
>JAGRNM010000345.1 GCA_020440745.1 Deltaproteobacteria bacterium | reverse complement strand
AAAATTCTTGATACAGAGACTTTAAGAGGCCCTGTTTTACATCTAGGTCAGCAACTTTTCCCTTTAAATAGCGCCTTATATCAACCTTTAACCCTAGAAAATTACCAGATTCAGGTAAAAAACTTTTATCCCTATGCCGCTGTCTATCAAGGGCAGTTAGTCAATCAGGGAGATAAGCCCCAAAATCCAGCCGTAGAACTTAGTCTTCTTGATAAAAAGGGAAAAGAACTTTCCATCTCTTTATTTTCTAAATTTCCTGAGATGAAGGGTCATTTGGAGCTCCAAGGTTTGGAAGCATCCCTTTTATGGATTCCAAAGAGTTTGGGAGAAGGAAAAAATCAGCTTTTACTTTTTCGTCTTCCTTCAGGAGAGCTTTATGCTCAATTTAAAAGTGCTGGTTCTTGGCAAAAAGCACAGTTAATCCAAAGAGGGCAGGTCTTAGAAACCGGATGGATGGATTTTAAGTTTAGCTTTAATAACTTAGTGCAAGATTCTAAAATTGAAAGAAATTTTAAAGAAGTTAAATTGCCTAAAGGTCAGGAGGGACCGCCTCCTGCTCTTCATTTACATCTAGCTAGAGGGGGAGAAAGGCAAAGCCATTGGTTGGGTCGAGGAGAGCAGGTGGAGGCTAGATTGGGAGATAAAACTTATCAGGTGGCTTATGGTCTTAAGAGTAAGCCTTTAGGTTTTGACTTGTATTTAAAGGATTTTGTGATGGGTCATTATCCAGGAACTCAGGATCCTAGTGATTATGAATCCCATGTTGGGTTTTTTGACCAAAAAAAAGGTGAAGAAAGAGAAGAGGTGATTGCCATGAATCAACCTCTTGTCTATGGAGGTTTAAAGCTTTTTCAGGCTAGTTATCAACTTAATCCCAATGGTCCTGATTGGTCGGTTTTGAGTGTGAGCTATGATCCTGGAATTGTTTTTAAGTATTTAGGAAGCATTATTTTAGTTTTGGGTACGATTTTAATTTTTTTCTTTAGAGGAATTTTTTCTAAGGCTAGGTCATGAAAGTTTTAAACAATTTTTTTAAAGTTTTTTTATTAGCCTGCTTTTTATTTTCTTCATCCCTTAGTGCTGAAGAAGTGTTAAAGCCTAAAGAGGGTTTTGATTTTAGTCAGATTAAAACCATTCCCATCTTGCATAAGGGACGTCACAAACCGTTAGATACTTTTGCTAGAGAAACGGTTCGTCGTATAACGGGCTCGGAAACTTTTCAAGGTTTTGAGGCTATTGAGCTTTTATTTTCTTGGTTAACTTATACAGATCAGTGGGAAGAAGTGCCTTTAATTAAGATCCACTATCGACCTTTAATTAAGCATCTACAGCTTAAAACCCAAGATAATATGATTTCTCCAAAGGACTTAAGTCAAAGCGCTGAGTTTAATCTTTTTTATGAAACAGTTCGCTCGATGCAAGAGTCGGGGCAGAAGTTGGGAGAGCTAGAAAGGGAAGGAGCCATCTTAGTAGATCGTCTAGGCCTCTTCCGTCAAATTGCTTCTGGAGAAAGTTTAACCCTATTTCCTTCTAGCGATAATCAATGGGAAAGTTTGGCTAACTTGGCGGCACGTTATCCCAGTACTAGTTTGTCTGAGGCGCCTCCTCTTAACGAAGCTAAGGTGGCTTTAGGGGTACAGGCTCTTCTT
>JAGRNM010000344.1 GCA_020440745.1 Deltaproteobacteria bacterium | reverse complement strand
GGCCATCACATGACACCAATGACAAGTAGAGTAACCTATCGAAAGAAAAATGGGTTTGTCTTGATTTTGGGACGCCTTAAAAGCTTCTTCACCCCAGGCATACCAATGCACAGGATTATTTTGGTGTTGAAGCAGATAAGGAGACTTTTCTTGAGCTAGATGATTTTTCAACTTACAAAGCCTTCCATGCTTGCCAAACTTCTTCCATTAATTTTTTTAGCATACCTGATTCAAAGGGTAGACTTAAACCTCCCGAGGCAAAAAACTCTTTTAGGGGCAAAGCTCCTCCCAAAGAACAAAGCTTTAGATAAGAAGTCATGGCTTCTTCATGATTTTTTAAACTCTTTAACCAAAGTTGCCAAGCTCCTATCTGAGCAATGGCATAATCAATATAATAAAAGGGAGCCTGAAAAATATGCATTTGTCTAATCCAACGACTTTCCTGCCAATCAGGCTGATCGCTAAAATCAAGGGAGGGTAAATATTTTTCTTCTAAAGTTTTCCAAACTTGAGCCCTACTGACAGAACTATCCAATTTTTGAGAATAGACTTGATGTTGAAAATCATCCACCATCGCTAAATAAGGCAAAATAGTAATAGTCTCAGACAAATGCTTTTTTTGATAAGGACGAATATCCTCTTCCTTTAAAAACTCTCCCAAATAAGGATAAGCCAAAAGTTCCATCCCCATCGAATGAACCTCGCAAGCCTCTAAGCCCGGCCAACGAAGCTCTAAAAGATCAATATCAGCCGAAGCCCAAGCTTGAAAACTATGACCGCATTCATGAAGAAAAGTAGAAAGATCTTCCCACTCCCCTACTGAGTTTAAAAAAACAAAAGGCACCCGATAATCACTAAAATCCGTGCAAAAAGCACCCGGGGCCTTGCCCTCTCTAGCAGGCACATCAATTAATGAGTGCTGTAACATACGGCGAAAATACTCCGCCAATTGAGTAGAGAGTTTTTCAAAGATTTTTAAAGCAGCTTGACTCTGCTCTTGGATAGAGACTTTTAAACCACCACTCTGATAATGGGGGTGAAAGTCTAAATCCCAAACTTTAAGCTTTGAACTACCTAATGCTTGGGCTTGTTCTTGATGAAGTTTACTAGCCAGAGGCACCACTACTTCTAAAATTTGCTCTCTTAAACTTTGGACTTCTTCGGGCCCATAATCCAGACGGTGCAGGTTTTGGTAAGCCAGAGGGATAAAATGATCATAGCCCAAGTTTTGTCCCATTTTTTGACGGATTTGGTAGGCACGATCAAAGAGAGTTTCTAAGTCTTTCCGGTGTCTTAAATACCAAGAGCTATAACTTAAAAAACTGGCCTTTCTTAATTTAGAATCGGGAGAAACACTAAACTTTTTATAATGACTAATAGGATAAGTCTTGCCCTCTACCTCTAAAGAAGCCTGACCATTGAGCTTGGTGTAGTCACTGAGAACTTCACTTAATTGGGTTTCTAGGGGAATATTACTTTCTTCAAAGGCGTCTTGTTGAATTTTTAAAAAATCAAAATAAAGCTTTCCGTGCTTGGCCTGAAGTTGACTTAAAAAGGGAGCATTTAATAATTGCTGACGAATCTTAAAGTTTAATTCTTCTACAACAGGGTCAATTTCTTTAGCAAGACGCCGTTCTTCTTTTTCTAGAGTC
>JAGRNM010000343.1 GCA_020440745.1 Deltaproteobacteria bacterium | reverse complement strand
GAAGCGCTGATTGACCCCATTGCAGAAGGTTTAGGTTTTAGCAATATTTTGGAGGATGTTGCTGCTTTGGCTAAAGAGTTTGAAGCGAACCAAGCTCAAGACTTTACTTCTGGATCTACAAGTGCCCTTGCCCATCCTCCTTTACAAGTGAAGGCCGGCAAATGGAAAGGCGGATTACTATTTAAGCCCTTTAAAAGTGCTATTCCTTTAGGCGATATAGAAGTCCAAAACAATTCCAAACAAGAAATCTTAATAGCAATAGAAGGGCTAGAAAGCTCACAAGGAAGTCTTAACCTAGCTAGAGGCCTCGTCAACTTTGACGAAAACACATTAGTGACAGGAAAATTTTTAGAAAAATTTTGGCTAAGACCCGAAAAAATTGAAGTAGCGCAATGCAACTCAGACAAAGAATGCGAGCTTAGATTTCATGGCCGACTAACGCTTGGAGGACTCTTGGGTCCCTACATGAGTGGTTATTGGTACTACAATGTCGCCCCATGGGTGCCTGATTTTTTACAGGGTAGCGAAGACAAAATTAAAGCCTCAATCGATTTAGAAGAGGCTTTTCAAGCCATTCAAGCACTACAAAGAGATAATTCAACATCCAATTCTATTGTCCAAGCTTTGCAAAATTCTTTAGAGCACTTTTGGATCTCCGGCCAAGAACTGGACCTAAGCTATCCTCTACAAAAAGGACTTGAGCTTGCCTATAAAGGCCTAATCGATGTCCAAGCTAGCCGCGAAGACCCTCAAAGCCCTTGGTTTTTTTATATTAATAGCTCGGACTTTTTAGTCAAAGTGCTGGAAGATCCCCAATCTAGTCAGAATCTAAGTGATTTAGGAATTTCCCAAGTAGAAATTCAAGATGGACCAACTAAAACAAACCAATATGGCACTGAATTTTCACCAGGCTTTAGTTTTGCTTGGAATAGCAGCAAAGAAAACCTGGGCTTTCAGGCTAACGTACACTTAAGCTTCACTTATCAATTGCCCATGGGATTAAGTCTGCCGATAGAAGCCCATCTCTTAGTTCATGGCGAAATTCAGTTTCATGAAGAAGGAGTGCTAATCAACCCCATAGAGATGGAAGCAGAAGGGACAGTCAACTTACCCACTTTAAAACTAAAAACTATCCAAAGACTCTTAGACATATGGGGTATTTCCTTTGGTTTCTCTCAAAAGGTACAAGATTGGTCTCTGCCCAAAAAGCTAGAGTTTCATTTAAAGGGAGAAGGACAATTAGACACAGGAAAGAAAAATTTTATTAGCCCTGAAGGTCTTACACTAAACAGCATACTTAAACTTGTTAAACCTAAGGGGCAAAATCAAAACTTAGGAAAGTTCAGCCTCACTTTGAAAGCCTGGGAAAAAGATCAAGTCCAAGGATCAATTTGCCTGGAGGAGCCCGATCTAAGTCTATTGAGTCGCCTCCTCTACCAAGACCTGCCCTTAGGTATACTACATAGTAAAATTTGCCTCAAAAAAGACCAAATCAAAAAGATAACTCAAAAAAACAAGGAGGCTGTCTCATGAGCTTCCTTTCTTTGCTTTTAAATATCAAACAACAAGCTGACCTATTTAATACCTATTCTACTCAGAAAAAAAACCAAACAAAAGCAGCTCAAGAAACTAAGCCAAATAAAACTCCACAAAAAAAACCTAAA
>JAGRNM010000342.1 GCA_020440745.1 Deltaproteobacteria bacterium | reverse complement strand
CTTTTTGAATCGCTTGAGAACGATTGGGAAAAACCTTGGTTTTTACTAGCTGATCAATTTTACTAAGTAAGTGCTCTTCCATACTAATAGCTAATTTAGCGCTACCCATAGTGGTTCCTCCAAGTATTACCATAAGTCATACTTAGTGGGAGGTCAATGGTCTTCTAGGATAGTTCTTCTAATTGATAGTTTAGTTTTCTGACTTGATGATTAATTTTTTCTAAGCGTCCTCCGATCTTGGCTAGATTGATCCCAATCCCTGCCAAGCCGGCTGCTTCTACTCCTGTATAATCTAAACTTCTAAAAAGAATACCGTAACTGGTGATCTCTTCTTCCATGGCTTCTAGATCTAGATGACAGTAGGCCAACTTTTTGCAGATTTTAGAAAGGGAAATTTTTTTCATCCTGAGCCCTTTGGGGTTAAAGTTTGAGGTACGATTTTAAAATTGGCCTCATTTTTAATATTTTATATTAATGATGTCAAATTAATAATAAGTTATCATATTATAATGTTGACAATGATCGGTTTATCTGTTTGATATCCGATTTAAAAAATGACAGCTTTTAGGCATGACTTTAACGAGAGAGTTGTGCCGCGCGGTACGAGTTTATCTGGGTTTGAACCAACAGGAGTTGGCAAGACGAGCTGGTATCAGTGTTAGCACGGTACGTGATTTTGAGCGTGGTCTTAGGGTGCCAGTAAAACAAAATCTTTTGGCACTTACCCGTTACTTCGAAGAGCAAGAGGGTTTTGATTTGGGGAAATTAGAGGCAGCCTTTACGCGATCGCGAATTTAGCAGGGGAGATTCGTGCTGCTTACTCCGTAGTGTTTTAAATAAAACAAGCCTTGACTAAGCTTATCGGGCGTTTTACGATATCCTGATCAATTAACAAAGAGTTTAACTTTATGCCTGCTGTTTCTTCAAAATACCAAGTAGTCATTCCTAAGGAAGTAAGACATAACCTACAAATCAAACCTGGTATGCAGGTTTCGGTGATGGCTAAAGGCGGCATTGCTTATATTGTGCCTAATCGTCCTTTAAAGGACTTAGTGGGTATGGCTAAGGGCTTGGAGGATTCTAAAAAAATTAGGGATAAAAAGGATCGTTTTTAATGGTGTTGTTGGATTCTTCTGCCTGGTTAGAAGTCTTTTATCAGGCACCTCTTTATAAAAAGTTTTTAAAATATTTACGTCAAGAGGGTGCTTGGGTAGTGTCTACGATTAATCTTTTTGAAGTTTATCGCAAGCTGGCTAAAAAATCAGAAGACCTTGCTTTAGAAGCAGTTGCTAAGATGAGAACGGGTAAGCTGATTGAAGTGACCGAAGGTCTGAGTATAGAAGCGGGAGATTTAAGTATTCAATACCAGTTGGGTATGGCTGATAGCTTGATTTTGGCCACAGCTTATCAAGAAGAGGTTACTTTAGTAACTAAAGATTATGATTTTCATAAGATTCCCGGTTGTAAGGTTTATCGTTAAAGATAAAGTGTAAATATGGTTATACTGTCTATGCTTGGCTATTTTATAGCTTAATGAGCTCTCCATCTTTTAATCAAAAGCCAAGTCTCGAGCCAATAAATCAAAACGTACAGTCCGTAGAGAGGGGCTAGTAGGTACAGTAGAATAAATTCAGACGGAGGTTTGATTTTGAGTCTGCTTCTTAAACCATC
>JAGRNM010000341.1 GCA_020440745.1 Deltaproteobacteria bacterium | reverse complement strand
AAGATATCTTTGTAGCCCGCAATGTGGCTAGTACCCTTAAACTAGGCCAAGCCAGGGGAGCCATTATTGTAGCCGCTAAGGCAGCAAGCCTGCCGGTCTTTGAATATAGTGCTAATCAAGTTAAAAAAGCCGTGACAGGTTATGGACACGCCACTAAAGAACAAATTCAAAAGATGACCCAAAATCTACTAAAAATGCCCGAGGTAAGTTATAGAAAAGAAGAAGATGCCTTGGCGGTGGCAATTTGTCATCATAATTCCCGAGGACTATTAGAAAAAATAAAAAAAACCGAACAACGAACAAAAAATAACTAACAACAAATTTCATGATCGCCTACTTAAACGGAAAAATACTTAGTCTGGAAAATGATTCCCTTGTCCTCTTGACCGAATCAGGAGTCGGCTATCAAGTTTTTATTCCCCAAACTTCTCTTCAAAGTTTAAATAAAGAACAAAATCTTTCTCTGCATATCCAAACCATCGTGCGAGAAGATGCCTTTTTACTCTTTGGTTTTGAAAATCTTAATGAAAAAACCCTCTTTAATCGCTTACTACAAGTCAACTCAGTGGGCCCTAAGTTAGCCCTAGCCATCTTAAGCAGTTTAAGCGTTGGGGATTTTCAAAACGCTATCCTCGGCCAAGACCTGATTAAATTAAAATCCATTTCCGGTGTGGGCAAAAAAACCGCCGAGAGGATTCTTCTAGATCTAAAAGATAAAGTCCTGGATTTAGGAGAAAGCTCTAGCCAAATGAAAAAGGTCAAAAGCCTTTCACCCCAATTTGAAGAAGCCCTAAGCGCTTTGATTAACCTAGGCATGCGACCTCAAGAAGCCGAAAGAGCCCTCAACTCTATCCCTAAGTCCGATACTTTAAGCCTTGAAGACTTAGTGCGAGAAGGATTAAAAGCCTTATCATGACTAGTTCTAGAACCCAACTCCAAGCGGAAAGCTTAAGCAGCGAAGAAAAGCTAGAAGACTTAAACCTGCGCCCCCAAAGTTTAGAGGAATATATCGGTCAAAAAAAGTTAAAGGAAAAGTTAAACATATTTATACAAGCAGCTAAAAAAAGAGAAGAATCTTTAGATCATTGCCTTTTTTCTGGACCCCCGGGTTTAGGCAAAACCACCCTCGCCCATATTATTGCCAAAGAAATGGAAGGCCAACTAAAAGCCACCACCGGTCCAGCTATCGAAAGACCGGGCGACCTAGCTGCCCTCCTTACCAACCTAGAAAAAGGCGACGTGCTTTTTATCGACGAAATCCACCGCTTGAGCTCTGCTGTAGAAGAAGTACTTTATTCGGCCATGGAGGATTTTCAACTGGACATTATCATTGGTCAAGGCCCTAGCGCCCGCAGTATCAAGCTTGACCTACCCCATTTTACTTTAGTGGGCGCAACTACTAGGTCAGGCCTATTAACCAGCCCTTTACGTGACCGTTTTGGGGTAGTAGCTAGGCTAGAGTTTTATGAAGATGAAGAACTTGCCTCTATCGTCAGCAGGTCCGCTAAGATCTTAGACATTGCCATCACTGGGGAAGGCGCATTGGAACTTGCCAGACGTAGCCGCAAAACTCCCCGCATTGCCAACCGGCTTTTAAAACGAGCGCGAGACTACGCCCAAGTCAAAGCAGACGGGCTTTTAGACCAAAAAGTAGCCAGCGACGCTTTAGCCCTTTTA
>JAGRNM010000340.1 GCA_020440745.1 Deltaproteobacteria bacterium | reverse complement strand
CAAAGGCGCTTAAACGGATCAAGGATCCTTCTAACTCCCGCACATTGTTTTGAAAGTGTTTTGCTAAAAACAGAGTTAGGTCTTCGCTGATAGAAATTTTGTCTTGAGCGGCTTTTTTTCTAAGGATGGCCATGCGGGTTTCTGTGTCTGGGACTTGAATATCGGCCATCAGTCCCCATTCAAAACGACTTCTTAGACGTTCTTCTAGTTCTAAAATATTCTTTGGAGGTCGATCGCTGGTTAAGACAACTTGCCGTCGGGATTCATACAAAAAATTAAAAGTATGAAAAAACTCTTCTTGGGTTCGTTCCTTACCGCTAATAAATTGGATGTCGTCCATTAGGAGTAGGTCACAGGATTCTCGGTATTTTTTGCGGAACTCAAACATTTTTTTATGTTGAATGCATTTGACGAGTTCGTTGGTAAATTGTTCTGCATTGACATAAAGAATACGCAAGCCTCTTTGCTTTTCTTGGATATAACGACCAATGGCATGCAACAGGTGCGTTTTGCCCAGGCCGACGCCTCCGTAAATAAAAAGAGGATTGTAGGCTAGAGCTGGTTGTTCGGCCACTGCTCTGGCAGCGGCGTAGGCAAATTGATTGGAAGGCCCCACTACAAATTTATCAAAGTCGTATTTGTCATTGAGTTGTTTACCTAAGACGATGCTAGCTTGCTTTAAGGGAGCGGCTGGCTTTTCTGGACTAGGGCTTGGGCTGGTGTTTTCTTCGACTTTTTGTTTAAGCTGGGGGGAAATACTAAAACGAACCTGATGTTCTTGACCGGTAAGACGGAAGAGCTCGTACTTAATTAGCTCCATATAATTGTCATTAATCCAGTCGCGAATAAATTTGTTAGGAACCGAAATCTTGAGTAGGCTACCTTCTAGGTCAAAGCTAGCAGGCTTAATCCAGTTATTAAAATGAAGCCCACTTACCTTAGTTTTTAAGGTAGCCATTAATTTAGGTAAAACTTCTTGATCAGCGTTTGATGGAGTCAATGCAAAGCCCCTATTTATCATTTAAAAGACAAAATACACCCTTTCCACAGACTTATCCCCATCTGTGGATATCTTAAAAAATCTTGTTTAATTAAAGGCTTAGTGTAATTTTTTTTGGAAAAACACCCTTGATATCGGGGACTTTTCAACAGTTAGCGAATATTTAAATCGATGGCTTCTTAGAAGGACCTTACTAAGAGTTTAAGAGACAGAATCTTTAATAGAAAATAGCCTAATTAGATATTTTAAATATATTAAAATACGTATTAAAATACTAAAAGGCCCCTATCAATGAAGAATCTAATGAAAAGCCTTCTGTCTTAATTAGTTTAAAAAAACTAAGGGGAAAAATGGGCCAAAGCCCTGGACAAAAGACCTTTCATTAAAAAAAACCTTATGCGACCTGGAAGCTCGAAGCAAAGTCTCTTGATCATCGATAAAGAGTCACTAATTGAGAAAGATCCAAAAAAATTTCCAAAACCTTCACAAAGAATCAACTGTATTACTTAGCTTTCAAGCAATTTTTATAAAAAACAAATTTTTTCACTAAGAGGGAGACGGTATTAAAGCCCAGTCACTTCACTTGGCAAGGTTTTTTTAAAACTTTTTTATATGCTTTCAGTCTTCAAGCTGTTTTTTTTTGTTATTGACTTTAGGGACTAAAAATGTTCTTAGCTAAAACAAATATAAGT
>JAGRNM010000033.1 GCA_020440745.1 Deltaproteobacteria bacterium | reverse complement strand
AGGTTTGAGTTAAGAGAGGATTTGAACTGCTTAATAAGATTAATAAGCACAAACTAAGTTTTTTTAAAAAACTTAAAATCAAAAAAAAAAAAAAAAAGTCAAAGTTTTGCCAAGGCTATTTTTTTAAAAATTAGTCTGGGTTTTTTTATTTAAAATTTAAACAAACTAATTTTGCTTATAAGGCTTTTTGTCTTCAGACTCTTGTCCTTGGGGGAGTTTGATATGGGTTGGGCTTTCCATATTAGTAAGCATATCATAGGTATTATTTCTGTCTTCACTATAAAAACTAATAGCACGAAAAGCATCTAGTTCTATAGAGCTAGGAAAGATCAGGTCTACGGTTTCTGAATACCCAACCGAGACTCCTACGGGATATTCTAAAAGCTCTTGTAAACGGCTGGGCAGACGACCAAAGGTCTTAGGGTCTTTAATACGTAGGCTATTAATGGCTCTGTGTTTTTTGCCATAAGCATCCACAATGGTCCAACGATCCCTTATAGGGTCTAATTTTAAAACATCAGTGCTATGATTGGTTAAACCCACCAAAATAAATTTATATCCTGGGACTAAATTATCCAATTCCGGTTTATAAATGGCCTCAAAAATAATACCTTCTTTATGGTTTTCTACTTTTTGACTATTGTGAGCATTTTTGGTGCCGCTTTCTCGAGCCGAAAAACAGCTGGATAAATTAAAAAGTAATAAAAGGCTTAAAAAAACTAAAAGGTATTTATTTGTCTTCATAAACCAAACCCTTAAGGATTTTTTTTTGTTTTTTCAAGGAGCTTTTATCAGGTCTTGGAGACTTAAGCTGCTTGGGCTTGTTTTGTAGAAAAGCTAGGGACTTCTGCTACCAAATGGCAGGCAACTTGGTGTTTTTCTTCTAGGCTCTCTAAAAGGGGCTCTTTTTGACGACAGATTTCTTGAACAAAAGGGCAACGTGTATGAAAGGAACAGCCTGAGGGGGGATGAATAGGAGAGGGAACATCGCCCTCTAATATTTTTATACTGGCCTTAGGATGCGAGCTTTTACCTGTAGGTCCACGGGGTAAGCTGGGATGAATTTTTTCAGGAACCTGAGACACAGCTCCCAATAAAGCATGGGTATAGGGGTGGCGGCTTTGTTCAAGCTTTGCGCTGGGGATTTCTTCGACGATTTTTCCCAAATACATGATAGCCACTCGATTGCTAATTTGGCTGACTACTTTTAAATCATGGGTAATAAAAAGGTAGGTGAGTTTAAGGTTTTCTTGCAGTTCTTTTAATAAGTTTAAGATTTGGGCCTGAATACTTAAGTCCAAAGCACTAATAGGCTCATCGGCAATAATTAATTGAGGATTCAACATGAGAGAGCGGGCAATGCCAATTCTTTGTCTTTGGCCACCGGAAAATTCATGGGGATACTTATTTAATGCACTTTTATCTAGGCCAACAGCATTTAACTTTTCTAAGACCTTATCTTGTTGTTCTTTTGGAGAACCTTGATGGTGGGCTTCTAAAGGTTCTTGCAGGGTTTGTCCTACGCTCATGCGAGGATTTAAAGAACTATAAGGATCTTGAAAGATCATTTGAAAATTTTTGCGTAAGCTTCGGAGTTCTTTTTCTTTTAAGTCAGCTAAGTCCTGTCCTCTAAAAATAACCTGGCCTTGGGTAGGATTGATTAGACGCATCGCTAGCTTAGCTAAGGTGCTTTTGCCACAACCAGACTCTCCAACTAAGCTTAAGCTCTCTCCTGGCTTAAGGTTTAGATCCACACCTCGCACAGCTTGTACTGCTTGTTGAGTTCCTCCTAGAAGGCCTTTTTTAAAAGGAAAATCCTTAACTAAGCCTTTTAATTCTAAGAGATAGTTTTGAGAGAATTCTTCCATCCGCGTTATTTATTTTTCTTCTTTGTTTTCAATTCTAGGAAAAAGCGGAGAGGCTTTTCCTAGTGTCAAAGTTTTTGGCATGGCTTCCCAATTATTGTCTTTTTCAAAACTTTGGGGAAGCTTTAAATCAAGTTGGTCATAAATTTTTTCAGCTGTCTCTGGCATAAAAGGGGCAATCCATAAACCTACTAAACGGATACCATTAAAAACATTGTAGAGAACCTCCTTAAGTCTGGCCTCTTTTCCTTCTTTTTTTAAAGTCCAGGGTGCTTGAGTATCGATGTATTTATCAAGAGTAGCAATCATTTCCCAGATAGCGCCAAGGGCTTGATGAAAATTTAAATCTCCTTGGGTATAATCCATGGCTTCTTTTAATCTTTTAAAGCTAGAGATGGATTGGTTTTTTAAAGTTTCATCTTCAGGAGATTTTTCTCCTGATTCAAGAAAACTATTAAAATACTTCTTTGCCATGCCCAAACTGCGGTTGAGGACGTTTCCTAGATCGTTGGCAAGATCACTATTGTAGCGGAGAATAAAATCTTCCCAGGTAAAATTGCCGTCAGCTCCAAAACTAGAACCTCTTAATAGGTAATAACGTAAGGCATCGGCACCGTAGGCTTGGACGATGTCTAAGGGCTCTACCACATTGCCTAAACTCTTGCTCATTTTTTCGCCTTTTAGATAGACAAATCCATGACCAAAAATAGTTTTTGGCAAAGGCAACCCTGCACTCATGAGCATAGCAGGCCAAATGACAGCATGGAAACGAGTAATGTCTTTACCAATGACATGCACTTGAGCTGGCCAAAATTGTAAAAATTTTTTTTCTTTTTCCTCCCCTTGGGCATAACCTAATGCGCTTAAATAATTAATAAGTGCATCAAACCAAACATAAAGCACATGTTCAGGATGTCCAGGGACAGGTACTCCCCAATCAAAGCCAGAGCGGGAGACGCTGATGTCTTCTAAACCCTCTTTAAGCAAATTAAGAATCTCATTGCGGCGAATCTCTGGTAACAAGAACTTAGGGTTTTGTTGAAAATGTTCTAAGAGCGGTTTTTGATACTTAGAGAGTTTAAAAAAGAAGTTTTTTTCTTTTAATTGCTTGGGGCTTGTTTTGTGGTGGGGGCATAAACCGTCTACTAAGTCTTTTTCTGTATAAAAAGCCTCACAGGATTCGCAATAGGGGCCAATATATTCGCCTTCGTAGATATCGCCTTGGGCTAGTATTTTTTTAAAAAGAGCTTGAGAACTTAGATGGTGACGGGGTTCGCTGGTTTGAATAAAGTCATCATAGGAAATATTAAGTTTTTGCCAAATCTCAGTAAACTTAATCTTCATTTCGTCGCAGTAGACCTTAGGTTCTAAATTCTTAGCAAGGGCTGCTTTTTTGACATTAATCGAGTGCTCATCATTACCCATTTGGAAATGAACCTCTTTACCCAGCATGCGTTGAAACCTAGCTAAGGCATCGGCACCGATTTTTTCATAAGCTGTGCCTAAGTGAGGGGTTGAGTTGACGTAATCAATGGCAGTGGTAATATAAAAGTTTTCTTTCATAAGCTTAAACTATTGGTCTTCAAAGTGCATCATCAAAGGAGTGATTTGAATTTTTGCATTAGTATTTAATCTTAAAGAGTCTTTAATTTCTAGGATTCTTTGGGCAAAGCTTAATAGGCTAAATCGTTCTTCAACTTCTAGGTTTAAATTTTGGGTCAGTCGGTGGTGGAGGCTTAAAAGTAAAGCTAAAAGAAAATTTTTGACTTCTTCTCTACTATTAAGATTTTTTAAGAGATGGACAGTTTCGCTTAAAAGCTGTTGTTTGTTTTGTAAATGAATCAGATCCGGAATTTGATCTTCAACTTCCTTAAGTTTTAAAGCAAGGGAAGCAGAGCCTTGATAGAAGGCTAGGTTTTTAGACTGGAAGCCTTGTTTGGACAAAATCTCCTTTAAATTTTCTTCAGATAAAGGTCCTAGACGGAAATGGTGGCAACGGGATCTTAAGGTTGGCAAAACCCGTCCAGCGGCACTGCTTAGCAGGATAAAATAAGTGTTTTGAGGGGCTTCTTCTAGATTCTTTAAAAGAGCATTGGCCGCACTTCGATGAAAAGATTCGCTTTCTTGAATAAGAATGACTCTATTTTTTCCCATATTGGGGCTAAAGTTTAGGTTTTTTTGTATCTCGCGGACGGCGTCAATTTTAATGAGAGTTCCTTCAGGAGCTAGCCGATAAAAATCGGGGTGTTCTTCTTTTTCCATTAATTGACAGGAACCACAAGTTCCACAAGCTTCGCCATTTTTTTGTGGTTTTTGGCAAAGTAAGGCATAGGCTAAACAAAGGCCAACTAGACTTTTGCCTACTCCTTGGGGACCAGTGATTAATAATCCATGGGGGAGATGGTCCTTTTGATAAAGGCTTAAGAGTTGTTGCCAAGTGGCCTGGTGACCAAGAAAGTAAGGCATGTTTGTCTTCATTATTTATTTTTTTGTAGAAAGTCTTTTTTGAACTTCCTGGATTAATATCTGGTGCAATAATTCTGGATCTTTTTGGCCGTCGACAATGACAAACCTTTGGTTTTCGGATTGGGCTAGTTTTAAAAAACCTTCTCGCACTTTTTGGTGGAAGCTTAAGTCTTCTTTTTCAAAACGGCTTTCTGAACTAAGTTCTTTTTCTAAACGTTGGTGAGACCGTTTTAGTCCCACTTCTGCAGGGCAGTCTAGTAAGAAGCTTAGATCGGGCTGAAGACCCTGGGTTGCTTGAAGGTTTAAGTGCTTTAAATTTTCTAAATCAAGTCCCCTGGCATAGCCTTGATAGGCTAAGGTAGAATCAGTAAAGCGGTCACAAAGCACGATTTTATCACTGGCAAGGGCAGGTTTGATAACTCTATCCACATGTTGGGCCCGGTCGGCTAAATAAAGAAAAAGTTCGGCCTCCTTACTGAGGTCTCCTGGTTTACCTTGGACTAGGATTTTTCTTAAGTCCTGTCCTAAGAGAGACCCGCCCGGTTCTCGAGTGACGAGGGGAGAGGCCCCCTGCTTTTCTAAGGCTTGGGCCAAAAGCTTAGTTTGGGTAGATTTGCCTGAGCCTTCAATGCCTTCTAAGGTAATAAAAAGTGCCATGTGGTCTTAGGCTTTAAGACTTCTTTATTAAAATGAAAAGTCTTTTAGTAAGGTTTAATCCAAGGTGGATGCAGTCTCGAGAGCAAGCCCTCCTAGGTTCTCAAAAATAGAATAAAAAAAACCCGAGAGCTTTTTAGCCCTCGGGTTTTTTGAAATAACAAAACTTGCGATTTGATTAGTTAGTTTTAACTGTCAAACCGATGGCTCCGCCATAACCAAGAGCGTTATCAGAACCAGAGATCAAGTGGTAGTTAGCACCAGCTTGCATCTTGAGGTCCATATTGTCGGTTAGGTTGTAGCTGAAACCAAGGTTTCCATCAATGATGGTTTGGTCGCTGCCAGTCATGATAGCATCGCTATCTAAGATAGCACCGGCATCAACAAAGAAACCCCAACCAGTGTCTGCCCATTGATAGCCATAAAGAGCGTTAGCACCGTAGGCTAAAGAGCTAGTAGCAGAGTCATTGTAAAGTACGGCACCTTCAAATTGGATAAGGTGATTGCCGAAAGGAGCATGTAAGTCCACCACGCCCAATAGGGTGATGTCGCTGTCGCTTCCGGGATTTTCTAAGCCACCACCAACGGAGATACCGAAGGTACCAGCACCTTCTTCACCCCATTTGTTAAAGCCGTAACGGATTAAACCAGAAGGATAGATGGAGTCACCAGCACTACGGCCACCGGCAGCGGTGTTACCACTAACGTTAGTAACGGTACCAAAACCACCAGGATAGAGGCGGTTAACAATGGCAACGTCAAAGCTGTGACGCTCGTCCATGCCAAAGTTCCAAGTACCCATACCACCCACAAGGCTCACAGGAGTAAAGTAGGTGAATACTACGTTATAATCAAGGCTGATGTTGTTTTGTACGTTGTTATCTTGAACACCGGCGAAGGCATCAAATTGACCAACTTTGATCAAGCCATTGCCTACTCCAAGAGCAAAGTAAGCTTCTTGTACGGTTACATCAGGACCCGCGCCGCTGCTGTTAAAACCATAAAATTCGGCGGCTAGGTTTAGAGAGTAAGAATCACCAAACTCTTGCTTGGCGTTTAACTCGATCTCACCAGTCATGTAGAGATCGCTTTCGTTAGCCAAGGCTGCTGTGCCGCGGAAGTGGTTAAAGAGACCGTCGCGAGTATCAGCGCTTACGGCTCCAAAGTTACTGTCGTGTTGAGTAATCACGGTAGCGGCTAGTCCAGACATGCTGATTTCAGCGGCCTGCACTTGGCTGCTAGCCATCATACTTAGCGATAAGGCACATAAGCCAATCGCAAGACTTCGTTTTTTCATGATAGGTTTCTCCTTCTTCATTTTTTTAAGGTCCAATAGGTCCACTACGTCAGAAGAGCGCATCCTTAAACGTCTCGTGCGCAGTGTGTCAAGTTTATATTAAAAAAAATTACCTGCCCTGAAGCCTTGGGTTTAGGAAATTTTTTTGGTTAAAATTTTAAAAGTTTAAAGCCCTCTATCTTAATTAAAATTAAAAATTAAATTAAGTTTTTTTTAAGAGGCTTATTAGCTTTGTCTATTTAATTTAATGTTTAGAGACTCTTTCCTTGGGCTTAAAGTAAAAAACTCTTTCTCCTCTTTAAAAAAATAGTCGTTTTTTAAAGAGACTTATAAAGAAGAGTTTAATAGTTGTTATTTAAATTCCCACTTCTTAAAAGCCGCTATCAGAAAAGGCTTCTCTAAATCTTCCTCATTATTAAAGAACAGTCCAGTAATGAAGCATTGTCTCTATCCAGCAAAAAAATGCAAATAAAAAATGAATCCCGGTTCATAAAATTAAAACGTTTAGAACTTTCTAAACATTAAATATTTTTATAGAATCTTATTTAACTTCAAATAGGTATTCGATTTCTACACAAGCGCCTAGGGGAAGATCGGTTACTCCTACTGCGCTGCGTGTATGTCGGCCTGCTTCTCCGTAAAGGGCTACTAAGAGTTCGCTAGCTCCGTTAAGGACTTTAGCTTGGTCTTTAAATCCAGGCATGCCCGAAACATAACCGGTAAGTTTAATCACTTGTTTGACTTTATCTAAGCCGCCTAGTTCTTGTTTGACCCAAGCCAAGGCATTGAGGGTGCAAATTTGCGCGGCTTTTTGTCCTGCTTCCAGGCTGATTTCTCGACCTAAGCGACCTGTAAAATTACGTAAGCTATTATCAATTAAGGGTAGTTGTCCGCTTAAATAAAGTTGTTTACCTGCTTTTAAAGCAGGTCTGTAGTTGCCTACAGGGCGGGCTAAGATGGGTAATTTAAGTAGACGTTCTAGTAAAATTTTTTCGATGGGGTCTGCTTTTTTGGGGTCACTGCCTAAGGCTTGGGCTCCGACTGGTTTTTGGCTAAAAGAATCCATCATAAGTTGATCCTAGGTCTTAGATTTAAGTTTTTTAACTTTTAAAGAAGGCCCTGTTTAAAATTTTTGTTGATGTTAAGCGGGCTTTTAAGAACATCGGCCATATTATTTTTCTTCTTTTTTAATTAAAATACCTCGCATTAATAAAACTACGGGCAGGCCTGGGAAGCCTTTGAGTTTTTCTTTGAGGCTTCGGGGTAGTTTAAGTTGGTTGAGCATAGCGCTTACCGAAGCTTCGTTGATTTGGTCTACAAAAAAGCCATATTTTTGAAATTCTTGATGGAGTTCGGAAAGACTTCTTAGGAAGCCTTCTCTTGGTTGTAAAAGGTATTCAAAATAAGGATGAACAGTAGAAAGAATGAGACGTCCGTTTTTTTTGAGTATTCTTGTGGCTTCGTGGAGCACTTGGTTTAGGTCTTTTCTCCAAGCGAGTGCTGAAGGAAAAAGGATTAGGTCAGCGCTTTGAGGATGAAGGGGTAGTTGTTGGATGGAGGCTAGGATGATAGGGTGATTAGGAACAGAGGGGTGGATGTTGTCTGGCGGGTTTTTGCGTACGTCGATTTCTAAAAAACTAAGTGGGTTTTTGCTTTGGATATTTTTAGCATAATCATTGGGAGCTGTGCTCAAAAGTAGAACACACTTTCCTTCTAGGTTTGGCATTAGGCGTAGAATATATTCTTCTTCGGCCTGGCTAAGCAGGCGTTGGAGTTGTTCTTCTTCCCAATCAATACGAGCAAAGTCTTGGCCTTGTTTATCTTCTAGGCCGGTGGGTTTGTTTTGTGTTTTTTTGCCTAAGCTTTTTTTGATTTTGGTGAAGGGAAATTTTTTTTCGGCTTTTTTAATAATAAAAGCAGCTTTCTCGACCCCTTTGCCAGCTAGGTGGAGGGCTTTAAGAATGGGTTTTTGTAAAGTCGAGCTCATAGTTTTTTTTATTAATTAGGATGACTTCAAGAGAAAAAATGAAAGGGATCTTGTTGGCTTAAGCTTTCTTCTATTTTAAGTTTTAGTTTTTTCTGTTTGGCCCATTTTTTTAATAAGTCTGCTAAGAGTTTAATCATAGGAAATTCACCGTGGAAGTGACCGATGTCAATTAAAGCAATGTTTTCTTGCTGCGCGTCCAAGGCGTGATGGTATTTGACATCTCCTGTTATTAAAACTTGAGCACCTGCTTCTTTAGCTTCTTTAAAATAAGCGCCGCCTGATCCGGTCATGACACCTACATCATGAATTTTTTGTTTTAAATCGCCGGTGTAACGTAGGTTTTTTAGCTTTAAGCTTTTTTGTAGTTTTTTAATCAGGCTCTCCAAACTTTGTGTGGGGACTTTGCCTAAACGGCCTAAGCCTACTTTTGGATTTTTAGGATTAGGTATCATGGCTTGAGTTTGCTTAAGTCCAATTTTTTGGGCTAGTACATCATTGAGTCCACCTCGAGTGGCGTCTAGATTGGTATGAAAGCTTAAAATATTTAAGTCTAAAAGCACAGACAAGCGAGCTAAGCGGGAAGCAATACTGCTATTGTCTAACACTTTGAGAGGTTTTAATAATAAAGGGTGGTGCGTGATTAAGGTGTTGGCGCCTTTTTCAGCGGCTTCCCATAATACAGCTTCAGTAGGGTCTAGACTGATTAAGATGCCTTGGACTTCTTTGTTAAGGTCACCGGTTTGTAGCCCAACGCTGTCCCAAGTTTCAGCCAGATCCATGGGGGCAAAGGCATTTAAATAGTCAAAGACTTCTTGGACTTTAATTTTTTTCTTCATCTGAGCAATGGCTTATTAAGTCAGCTCTTGTTCTTAGGTGCAAGCAATAAGTCAAAAGAGGTTTTTGATTAAATATTAATCAATTTGTTTAATTATTAATCAATGACAACTAAATTTTGATGGAGACACTTGTTTAAGTAGTTAATTTTTATAAAAGAAAATTAAAAGTTCTTTTGGCATTTTTTTTGCTTTAGTTCTTATTGGCTAAAGAGTTCGGTCTTCAGAAAGACTGGCTCGCTTTTTAGGTATGAAGCTTTAAGCTTCCTCTTTTTAACCGTATTAAACATTCGAGACTTTTCTTGGGTGTTATTTAATTTAAGGAGGAAAATGATGAAACGATGGAAAGCCTCTTTAGGCTTGGTCTTTCTGATTGCCATTATGGTTTTGATTCCTTGGTCAGCCAAGGCGGAAGGCCCTAGTGGAGAAGAACTCAAGGTTATGGCTGACTCCATTTGGGTAATGGTAGCCGGCATGATGGTGTTTTTTATGAACACAGGCTTTGGAATGTTGGAAGCCGGTTTGTGTCAGTCTAAAAACACTGTCAATATCCTAGCTAAAAACTTTGCTGTCTTTGCTATGGCCAGTATTAGTTTTTGGGTGATTGGTTGGGGTTTGATGTTTGGTGACGGTAGCCCCTGGATTGGGCACCAAGGTCTTTGGGTGCTCTCTGGCTTGGATAATTCACCAGCTACGGGTGATGCTTACCAGGGTGTTTATTCCGCTATTAAGTGGGCTACGGTTCCTTTGGATATTAAGTTTTTCTTCCAACTGGTTTTTGCAGCCACCGCGGCTACAATTGTTTCCGGTGTAGTGGCTGAGCGTATTAAGTTTGTTTCCTTCTTAGTCTTTAGTTTGATCTTGGTAGCGCTTATTTATCCTACCAGTGGTCACTGGATCTGGGGAGGCGGTTGGTTAGCAGGAAAAGGTTTTTGGGACTTTGCTGGTTCGACCGTAGTGCATTCTGTTGGAGGTTGGGCAGCTTTAGTGGGCTGTATCTTGCTAGGCCCTCGTAAGGGTAAGTATAAAGACGGAAAGGTCCATGCTATTCCAGGACACAGTATGTCTTTGGCTACCTTAGGAGCAATGATTCTTTGGTTGGGTTGGTTTGGTTTTAATCCTGGTTCTACTATGGCTGCAGTAGCAGGAGATATTGGTCGTATTGCTATCGTGACTAATGCAGCAGCTGCTGCTGGGAT
>JAGRNM010000339.1 GCA_020440745.1 Deltaproteobacteria bacterium | reverse complement strand
ACCTCAAGCGCTTACAACATTACCCTCAGGGCCGTGACAAGGACCCTAGAGATTAGTGACGAAGAACTCATGCTGGATTATAAGCGGGGTAAGGTGCAGGCTTTTGAAATTTTGATGAAGCGTTATCAAAACTCCCTTTATAATTTTATTTTTCGTTTTATGGGCAAAGGTGAGATTAGTGAAGAAGTCTTCCAAGAAGTCTTTATTAAGCTTCATCGAGCAGCGGAGTCTTATACTCCTAAGGGTAAGTTTAGTACTTGGCTTTTTACCATCGCTCGCAATCAGTGTGTTGACACATTGCGTCGTCAAAAGGTGAGGAAGGCCTTAAGTCTTGACAGTCCCTTGGGCCACGAAGAAGACGCAAGTCGTTTAGGAGATACTATTGCGGATGAGTCTTTTAACCAAGACGAGCTTGCTTCTGCCAAGGAAGTCCATGCCTTAGTAGAAGAGGGTCTATCAAGGCTTAACGAGGATCAAAGAGAGGTATTTTGGTTGAGACAGCGAGAAGGGTTTAAGTTTGAGGAAATTGCGGAAATGACAGGAGTTTCGGTGAATACGGTCAAGTCCCGTATGCGTTATGCTTTAGAAGGTTTAAAGCGTTCTTTAAAACGCCATCATTTTGAGGAGCTTTTAAAGGCTTCTTAAACGTTGATCGTAGAGGTAAAATTAAACAAATAGATCAAAAAAGGGCACTTCCGATATGAGACTGCAAGAAAAATGGTTGGATTATCTATATGACGAGCTTAGTTTAGAAGAAAAACTAAGTTTTGAGCAGTTATTAAAAGAAGACTCTGATTTAAAAGAAGATTTACAAGCCTGGCAGCACCTTTTAAAACTAACGGATCAGTCCTTACCCCAATTAAAAGTGCCTAAGGCCTTGACTCAAAAGGTCTTAAATCAAATTGGGCTTCATCATTCTTGGTCTTATCGACTGAAGGAATTTTTAAGTCCTCTTTGGAAGGGTGTTTGGGTCAAGCCGGCAATGGGAGCGGCTGTTGCTCTTTTAGTAGTGTGGTTAGTACAAGGAAACCGAAGCCTATGGGACACTCCTCAAGTGGCTCAAAGCCCTACAGAACAAGCTGGGGCTTCCTTTGCTTCAGCCCGAAGAAATTTGCAGTATAATAATCAGGACTTATTTATTCAGGACGCCTTTAATAGAAGAAAACCTCAATTTCCAGCCATGGGACTTTTTCCTTCTTTTAAGTCCCGCCAAAATCAATTGCCAAGGGTTTCTTTAGCTAGTTTGGGTTCGTCCTCTTCCAACTTTTCTACCTCTTCCAACTTAGGGACTTCCCCTTTAGTAGAAGACAAGTTGGGTCAAGAAGTGGAACTTTTAGACGTTATTGCTGAGCAACAGATTGCCCGTTGGAAACATCAAAACGCTCTTACTTTAAGGAGTGTGGGCGATTGTATAGGTGCGGCGGAGCAATTGGGAGACTTGATTCAGCAACATCCTTTTTACCCTCTTAAAATCCATGCCATGGCTCAGCGCTTAGATTGTCTTTATCAATCAGGAGAAGAAGACAAGGCCTTAGAAGAACTCAAGGTCTTACGAGAGCTTTCTCCCTCTCTTTCTTTAGTGCTAGAGCGGCGCTGGAATTCTTAAAAAAGATTTAC
Source organism: Deltaproteobacteria bacterium (assembly GCA_020440745.1). Lineage (GTDB taxonomy): Bacteria > UBA10199 > UBA10199 > DSSB01 > DSSB01 > JAGRNM01. Next base: position 77 of record JAGRNM010000339.1, on the reverse strand, counting down.
AAAATTTTTACTTTCATGGGAATGGGTAGTTTAAGTCTACCCGGGTAGATTTTTGTTTAAAAAAGCAATTTCTGCAT
>JAGRNM010000338.1 GCA_020440745.1 Deltaproteobacteria bacterium | reverse complement strand
GACTGAAACAACTACCACCTCTTAAGACCATTTGGTTAATCATAAACTTACCATTATATTCTTGGGGAGCGCCTGCAAAGGTTTTAAATCCAGGGTAGGGTCCGTAGGCGCTTGTTGTCCACTCCCAGGTATCACCAAAGATTTGAGAGAGGCCTTGGTTGGTTTCTGGGGCTAAGGGGATTAAATAATCTTTTTCTAAAAAATTTCCGTTTATTTCTTCTTGAGAGGCCGCCACTTCCCACTCGGCTTCTGTTGGTAAACGGGAGCCTGCCCAACGAGCAAAGGCATCGGCTTCAAAAAAATTAATAAAAGCTACTGGGGTATTTAAGTGAAGAGCCTGCCATCCTTCTAGAGTAAATTGCCAAAAGTATCCATCGCGCTTTTGCCAATAAAGAGGGTGCTCAATTTTTTCTTTTTCAATCCAATCCCAAGCTTGAGCGAGCCATAGCTTGGGTTGTTGATAGGCTTTGTCTTGGATAAATTCTAGGTACTCGCTATTAGTAATGAGGCGATTAGCCAGGCTAAAGCCTTTTAAAAATATTTGATGTCTGGGTTTTTCGTTGTCAAAACTAAAGCCTTTGTCTGGATGTCCTATTTGATAGAGCCCTTCAGTATAGTTTAATTTTTTTAAAGGGGTCACTTGAGAGTTGTGTGGTTTTCTTAAGTCTTCTCGATACACAGGGCCTAAAGGATTTGTAAAAAAATTATATTGAATGTCGGTTAATAATAACTCCTGATGTTGCTCTTCATGGTGAAGGCCTAGTTCTAGTAGTTGTAAGGCTTCTGTATTGAATCGTTCTTTTTCTAAAGCGTTTAAGATTTTTTGGTCCACTGTCTGTCGATAGTCTTGGACTTTTTTGAGACTAGGTTTGCTTAATAAGCCTCTTTGGGTGCGGGGATGGTAAAGTCCTAGACCTTTGTAATAGCTGTTAAAAAGGTAGTGAAAATCTGGGTCAAAAACTTGGTATTGGGGGAGTGTGTTTAGGATAAGCGTCTCAAAAAACCACGTTGTATGGGCCAGGTGCCATTTGGGAGGACTTACATCGGGCATGGCTTGGAGGTTGAAATCTTCTATTTCTAAGGGCTTGGTTAAGTCTAGACTACGAGAGCGAATTTTTTGATATAACAAACTAAGTCGTGAAAAATTCCCCTCTTGAGTCAATGCTGGGATAGGAATATTCATCGCTCAGGACTTTAAGGTTTGTTATTAGATAAATCAAGAATCTCTTAAACTTATTGTTTTAATATTAATTTTTTACGGCTTATTTTTTTGTCAAAAAAATAAGAACACTCTTTCTTAGTTTCTAAACTTTGTTATAATCTAATAAAGAAATGAAAGAGAAATCGATACAAAGAATGATCTTCTCTAGGTAAACCGGGTTAATTAAAAAATAGAGCTTTTTCTTAATGAAACAAGGGCGAGTTTTATACTTTTGTATTCAAAAGACTTGTTTCTAAGGGCAGAAGTGCGTCCGGTGTTTGGAGTTTTGTTTTTATAGCTACTAAACTCACAGACTGACTTTAGACCTTGGGTTTGCAATCGCTTACCCGAGATCTTTAGCAGAATGTTCAATGTCGAGAGGTAAGGAAAATGAAAAAACTATTATCTTATTTAGCTGCTTTCATCATGGTTGGATTTATCGCTCAGAGTGCTTCTTGGGCGCTGACACTTCCGGCTATTCAAAGTATACGGGTGCCTACTTCAGAGAAAAAGAGTCAAGTGACTGCAATCTATTTA
>JAGRNM010000337.1 GCA_020440745.1 Deltaproteobacteria bacterium | reverse complement strand
TTTTAAGAGTCTTTTTTATAAAAAACCTAGAAATGGCATCGGTATTGCTATAAAGTCTTTAATAGGTTTCGCGGTCTTTAAGTATTCTTTTTTCCAACTTAAATTTAATTAGGATAAAGTATTGGCAAGAGTTCCGGGAAAATTTGAGCCTAATTTGTCTCCCGATAGGGCGGTGACGGTTGGCATTGCAGGCTTTCCTAATAAGGATCAGGCTTCTAATCGCTATGTGGATGGAGTGGGAGCCTTATTGGGTTCAGCCCAAAGCCATGGTAATCCTACCTTTAGTCTAGGTCCTGATAAGATTGAGGGGCACTCTTGGAAACTTAACACAAAAGAAAACTTTGATAAGACCTACGAGACAGCCCAAAGATTTTATGGTGACTCAACAGGAGAGAACACACTTTATCACTGGTATTTTGGCCATGGCAGCAAGGAGTTTAATTATCAATTATCAAACGGAGTCTACTTTGATCATCAAGCTTTAAGCGAGGCCATTAAGGACTTTGATAAGGTCTTTATCGGCGCTTTGACTTGTTTTGGAGGTGGCAATCACGAAAACGATCTTTTGGATTCTGGCTCGGTCATGGGTGCCTTTTATGCCGCTTATGATGATGAGGCTATTGATGCCAAACCTTGGGCCCACGCTTGGGCTAAGTATAGTGATCCAAAAAACACAAAGCTCTGTGACCGCAATGGTAATCGTCGTCTAGAAGTACACGAAAGCTACGCCTGCACTGTAGAAAGTTTTCAAGGTTTGTCTAGCTCTATGTCTTTGTTTTTTAATGATCGTGTTCCCTTGGCTTGGGACGGTGATCATAGCAAAGCAGTAGCTCCTCATCATTATCAGTTGCGTACAGGTCAGGTTTTAACTCCAGAAACCATTGAACTACAGGATCTGCAACAATTAGAAAGAATCCGTAAGACGCTGCGTCCGGGAGAAATGATCATGGCCTTGGTCCATGATCCTAGTGAAGAACCGGGTTCGTCCATGATTGAAAAGTTTGAAAAATATATCCACGCTCAAGGGATGTTTTTGCCGGTTAAGTTGTCGGTGACTCAAGCGGAGAGACAAGCTTTAGGAATACCAGGGGTCGTTTCTCTTCCTGCTTTTTTTATGATGGATGAAAGGGGAATACTCAACAGAGCTAGAGAGATCAGCGATCCCCAAAAGCTTCATAGTGATTACGTTTATAGCAGAGCTTATAGTGTTGCAGAAAGGGCCGAAGTACTCCAAGGGCTCTTGGTTAGCTCCAGCCCTAAGGACAGAAAGCAAGCCTGGAAGTGGTTATACAATGCCCGTGATCCTGAGCTTTGGAGAGAGCTGGCTCAATTAATCGATTTGGGCGATTGGCTTAAGAATGAAAAAGATAAAGAAGTTTTAAAGTACGCCAATGATCATATTTATTGGGTTTTAGATCATTTAATTGAAGATCAATCCATTGACTTAGCCCCAGCTTATTTTGCTGCCATTAATCAGGAGTCATGGCTTACTAAGTCTATTCACAAGCTTAAATTAAACACAGATGAGAAAAAAGCCGAATTTTTATCCGGCATTTTATCTATACAAAGAAAAAATCCTCACGAACTAGCCGCTTATAAAGCCATGTTGCCTTTTATTAGGCTTTGGTCTGAAAGCGACAACCCTAAATTAGCTAAGCTAGCGGATGCAGTACTTTTTGAGCTTTCCTTTACTTTTGAAGAAATTAAACAACTCAATGAAGAAGCCTTAGGTAAAAAA
>JAGRNM010000336.1 GCA_020440745.1 Deltaproteobacteria bacterium | reverse complement strand
TAAATCGCCTTAATCGATCCTATTACGATACCCAGGCTTTGCAACCCAACTACATGCTACAAGAAATTCTAAAGGGTCTTAACAAAAGTATTCCCGAACTTCTCATCGAATGGCAGCAAGGAAGCTCTTCCCCTTTAAAGGCCTCTCTAGGCGAACTAAAAAAAGACTTTGGCCTTGTTAAATTAAAAGACAATCAAGATCTCATCAACCTACTAAGAGAAATCTTTTCCTGGATCTCTCAAAACTATCAGGGAGAAGCTAAGCTAGAAGAAATAGAATACGCTGCCTTAAGCCAAATGTTAAGAGGGCTGGATCCCCACTCCACCTTATTTACTCCAGAAGCTTTTAAAGAATTTAAAACCCAAACCCAAGGAGAATTTGGCGGCATTGGTATTGTGATTGGCATGAAAGACGATGAACTAACCGTCATCTCTCCTTTGGCAGGTACTCCGGCTTCCAACGCTGGACTAAGGGCAAAAGACAAAATTGTCCAAATCAATGAAGAATCCACCATCAATATGGATTTGTCTGAAGCTGTTGATCGCCTTAGGGGTAAAGTCGGCACACAAGTGACGCTAACCTTAGAAAGAAAGGGAGCACCCACACCGATCACCGTTACTTTAACCCGGGACATTATTAAAATAGAATCGGTACAATCCTCTCTCTTTAAAGACCCTAAAGGTGATTTAGGCATTATCCACGTTAAAAGCTTTGGTGAAGATACCGTTGCCGAGGTCAGCAAACAACTCAGAAATTTGCGAGAAGACCCTAATTTTAAAGGCTTAATTTTAGACCTCAGAAATAATCCTGGAGGACTTTTAGACCAAGCCATTGACATGTCCGATCTTTTCTTAAAGGCAGGTCGCATTGTGCTAACCGTTGGGGCCCAAGACGAAATTTTAAAAACTAACCAAGCTGGAGCAGGAGAAGAAGCAGAAGATCTCCCTTTAATCGTCTTAATCAATGAAGGCTCAGCTAGTGCCAGCGAAATCGTCGCCGGTGCCTTAAAGAAAAATAACCGCGCCATGATCTTAGGCCGCACCAGCTTTGGTAAAGGCTCAGTACAATCTATTTACCCCCTTGATGACGATAGTGCTCTTAAAATTACAATCGCCCAATACTTAACTGCTGACCGCGCTTCTATCCAAGGCGTAGGCATTGTACCCGATATTAAACTAGTCCCCCAAGTCCTTGATGAAGAAGAAACCGATTTAATTGAAGACAAAAATTTTGGAGAAAAAGACTTAGACAAGCATCTTACTAGCGGACATACTCTAGAAGAAAAACCTAAATTTCGTTTAAGCTATTTTCACAAAATTTCTAAAGAAGAAGAGGAAGAAAAAAACTACAGTCAAGAAATCCAAGTAGACAAAGACGAAGAACTCCAAATTGCCGCTGAGGTACTTTTAAACACTCTAGAAAGTAAAGACCGACTCACTTCCCTTAAAAAAGTTGAAGGCACCTTAAAAAAAATCAAAGAAAGCGAATCTAAAAAATTGGCCCAAGCCTTAGCCAAAAAAGGTCTAGACTGGTCTCTACAAGAAAGCCCTCCGGGAGGAGAAATTAAAGTCCAAGTCCAAGTGGAGGTATTAAACTCTTCCAAAGTAGACACTCTAGACGCAGGCAAAGAGCAAGAGATACAGCTCTCTATAAAAAATAGCGGAAGCGTCCCCTTACAAAGGCTTATTGGCTATACAGAAAGCGACTACTACTTGCTTAACAATAAAGAATTTCTTTTTGGACGGCTT
>JAGRNM010000335.1 GCA_020440745.1 Deltaproteobacteria bacterium | reverse complement strand
TCACTCCAGGGGTTACAATCAAGGCTTTTTTTCCCAGGCTTTGACGGATGGCTTTAATTTCTAAAGGACTGCAAACCACGCCGTCCAAACCAGCTTGGTAAGCAAGTGCCGCCAAAGAGTTCACTTGATTTTTAATAGAACGTCGCACCCCTACTTCGCTTAAATCTCTTAAACTGGTTAATACAGTCACCCCTAAAAGTTTGGGAGCTTTTATTTTTTTTAAACTGGCTTCCTCTTTAATTGCCTTAGCCGCTGCCTGCATCATTTCACTACCACCGCTTGTATGTAAGGTAAGCATTGTCACTTTCAAACGACAAGCCTCTCGACAAGCCTCAGCCACTGTATTGGGAATATCGTGAAATTTAAGATCCAAGAAAGTTTGTTTTTTTTGCCCATGCAACCATTTAATCAAATCAGGACCATAGCGGGTAAAAAGCTTCATTCCCACTTTGTAGCAGGAAACTGTTTTTCCCAAGCGCTTTACCAAAGCCTTGGCCGGGGCTTGGCCTTCCATGTCCAAAGCTACAATAAGTTTGGGAAAGCTGGTTTTCATAAGGCTTCTAGAAAAAAGCAGCACTCTTTAGAGTGCTGCTTTTTAACAAAAAACTAAACACAAATTTAATTGCTTAAATAAGGTCCAGGCAAGGCTTGCAAAATCTGTTTAACCAAGGTGACATCGCCATCATAAATCATCACCATACTAGCACCCCCCGTAGGGATAGGACTTTTGTTACCTAAGGATAGGTCACTAAGGTTTGCACCATCTAGTTTAACCTGAACAACAGGATTTTTTTGCATAGCAGCAATACTGACTGGCAAAGAAAAGACCTTTACCTGAGGTCTAGATAAATTTTCTTGAGCTACCTTTAATAGGACGCCTGCGCTGGTCAGCTTGCTGTTACCATCTTTAACCGTCAATAAGACCTGACGGTCTCTTAGAGCAACATCATTTCTTAAGGACTGGACTTCTTCTCCTAAGCGCTCAATCATCTCTAAACTAGCCCTAGGAGAGGCTACACTAGGTAGAGAAATCAATAAAGGCATAGCTAAAAGGCCTAAAGAAAATAGTTTAAAAAGTTTCATGGGCTTATTCTCCTTCATCGAAGTTTTAGGTTGGGGATTATTAAAAAAGACCCTCGCCATGGTGAATCTTTTTTAAAAAATCTACTAAGTCTTGAGGAGCCAAAATTTTGACTTCTCCCGTGCGCCGACTCTTAACCTCTAGCTCCCCAGATTTCAAGCCCCTTGCTCCAATAATGATCCGGTAGGGAATACCAATTAAATCGCTGTCTTTAAACTTGACCCCAGGATTGAGATCCCTATCGTCCCAAAGTACTTCTAAACCAGCCCCTTGCAAGTCTTGATAAAGCTTAGAAGAAACCTCAAGTACTTCTTTATCTTTTGTATTTAAGCTTATTAAATGAAAATGAAAAGGAGCTAAAGGATAAGGCCAAATAATACCCAAATCATCGTGATTTTGTTCAATAGCTGCTGCTGCTGTCCGACTGACACCAATGCCATAGCAGCCCATCACCATGGGGATTTCTTGGGCTTTTTCGTCCTTATAGACCGCCCCCATGGCCTCGCTGTACTTGGTGCCCAAAAAGAAAACCTGCCCCACCTCAATACCGCGATAGCTTTCATAGACCCCACCCGCTGGACAAGGGTCTCCTTCTTTAGCCAGGCGTAAGTCAAAAAAGCCTTGATGGGAAAAATCCCCAAAACCGACTCCCTCTAGGTGTTTGTCTTCTT
>JAGRNM010000334.1 GCA_020440745.1 Deltaproteobacteria bacterium | reverse complement strand
TCTATGGGCATGAGTGAAGACTTTGAAATAGCTATTGAAGAAGGCAGTACTATGATAAGGATCGGAACAGCCCTTTTTGGCCCACGAGAGAACTAACTACTAATTTAATGAGTAAAATACCTGTCAAAAAAACTATCAGTTATCGCCATGGCTTTTTAGGTCTTGGAAAAATGGCTTCTGTACTTCTAGAAAGCTTCTTAAAACAAAAATTAATCCGCCCCCAAGAAGTCCTAGTTTCCCGCCGTTCGGCCCAAGCTCTCCATGCCATTAAAAAACACCTAAAGGTCCATACTACCCAAGATAATCAAAAACTAGCCAGCTCTGTTGAGTATCTTTGGTTAGGCATTAAACCTACTCAAGCTGCCGAAACCCTAAAAAACCTTGGCCCTTCTCTTTCTAAACACAGCCTAGTACTCTCCATGATGGCAGGTGTTTCCATTAAAAGTATTCAAAAGCTTCTCTCTCAACCTAAGATTTCAGTAATAAGGCTCATGCCCAACACCCCCACCCTCCTAGGCCAAGGGATGACAGGACTTTATTTCCCTTCTAATCTTTCTCCCAAACACCAAAAAACTATCCTTAAGCTCCTTCAAGCTACAGGAGAAGTATATCAAGCCAAACAAGAAAAAGAACTAGACGCCGTCACAGCCCTCAGCGGTAGCGGGCCTGCTTTTATTTATTATCTAGCTCAAGCACTTATAGAAGGAGGAAAACAAAGCGGCTTAAGCCAAAAAGCTTCCCAACAACTAAGCTACCAAACACTGCAAGGCGCCATTGCCATGCTAAAACAAAGCCAAAAAAACCCAGAAGAATTAATCCAACAAGTTGTCAGCCCTAAAGGAACCACCGAAGCAGGCTTAAACTATTTAAAAAAACATCAAGTGCAAAAACACTTAAGTCAAAGCATTAAAGCAGCCCATCAAAGAGCTCAAGCTATCAAAAGGGAATTAGAATCATGTTTGTCTTAGGTAACCTTATAGAAGCCATTGCTAATGTTCTAAGCTTAATCTTAAGACTCTATACCTTTGTTATCCTAGGCGCTGTCATCGTCTCCTGGGTTCGTGCCGATCCCTATCATCCAATTGTGCGTTTTTTAAGACAAATTACCGAACCTGTCTTTTACCAAGTCCGAAGATTTCTCCCCAAAAGCTTTTTCCGCTGGGGCATTGATTTTAGTCCACTTATTGTATTGATTTTACTAGAATTTTTTGGAAACTGGATCTTGCGAAGCCTCTTTCAGCTAGCTCAAAAGTTAACCTAAAGACTCCCACAAAAAGTTTTCACCCAAAAGCCCTAAAAAAAGCGTAAAAAAATGGTGACTTCCCTCCCCAGGACTGCAGATTCCACTTGACCTGGGAGAAAAGTCACCACTAGCATAGAAGCTGACTTTTTGGAGTTATTTCCTGACCTTAGAGGATACTTAAGAGATATAAGCCATGCCTATTTATGAATACTACTGCCCTGACTGTGGCTACGAATTTGAAATTTTACAAAGCATCAAGGACAAAACTAAAAAAAAATGTCCTCAATGCCAGGGAAAAAAGGTAAAACGCTTAATTAGTCAAACTAGCTTTAGTCTAAAAGGAGGAGGATGGTTTAAAGATAATTATAGCAAAAAACCTCCTATAGGCTCGGAAGACAAAACAAAAAAGCCTGACCCAAAAACAAAAGAAACCAATAAAACAAAAAAGGCTTTAACTAAAACAGCATAAACCTTGTTTATTAATTAATGAAAGCCCCTCTAAAATTGTAAAATTAGGC
>JAGRNM010000333.1 GCA_020440745.1 Deltaproteobacteria bacterium | reverse complement strand
GTGTTTTTAAAAAAAACCAAGAGTCTGGTTTTGTAAAACTAAGACCCATCTCAGGATAGGCATAAAGATTAGACTGTGCTGATAAAGTTTGGGGTAAAAAAAAGGACAAAATCATCAAACAGCAAGCAAGCTTTAGATTTAAATTCATTTTGTTATAGTAAGCCTTATTTTTTATTTTTTCTATCTTTAAAAAAGAAATCAAAAAATTCTTGTCTTATAAAAGACCCTTTAATAGGAGCTTTTGTCATTTTTATAGTTTTAATTCATGGATTTTAGAGGAGTTTTTATCATGAGCTTGTTTAAGCAATTACAAACAAGGACTAATATCACACCCAAGGCCATTGCTCTTCAGTTTGAAGGACAAAAACTAAGCTACGAAGACCTAGCCCTAAGCGCCTCTCTTTTAGCAAAAGGCTTGAGCGAGCAGGGTATTAAAAAAGGTGATGTTGTTGCTTTAATGTTGCCCAATCGCTTGGAGTTTATTCAAAGCTACTTTGCTATTCAAAAACTAGGTGCTGTAGTCTTACCCATTAATCTTTTGTTAGAGGCTTCTGAGATTGAATATATTTTAAAAGATTCTTCCGCCAAGGCGCTTATCTTTGCCAAACCTTTTTATGAAAAGATTGCTTCACTTTCTTTAACAAAAATTATTTTAACAGAGGAAGCCCCTCCTGAAGGCAGCCTTCATTTTATGTCTTTGTTTTCTTCTCAACAAGATTTGCCTCCTTTAAAGATCCAAGACCAAGAAATGGCCGCGCTTTTATATACCTCAGGCACCACCGGAAAACCTAAGGGTGTGATGCTTAGTCATCGTAATTTACTGCATATGTCTTCTATGCTTAATAAAGCTTTTGGCTTAGGGGAAGGTCTTAAAAGTCTTTTGGTGCTTCCACTTTTTCATATTTTTGCCCTCTCCGTGATGCACGCCAAGATAGAGGCCGGCATGACAATTGTGCTTCAACAAAAATTTGAACCTGCTAAGGTGCTACAGACTTTGATTGAAGAAGAGATTAATATTTTTTGTGGTGTCCCTACGATGTATGCCGCCTTAGTCCATGCTCTCCAGGATTCGGTCCTAAATCCTCCTCACTCTCTACAAGGATGTTTTTGTGGAGGAGCTCCTTTAACTTTAGAATTAGAAAAAAGTTTTGAAAAAGCCTTTGGGATAAAAATCGCCGAAGGCTACGGTCTAACTGAAGCCGCCGGTGTGGCTGCTTTTAATTTAGATTATGATCATATTAAAACTGGAAGCATTGGTTTAGCCGTGCCGGGTAATCAAATGAAAGTAGTGGATGAAAAAGGACAAGAGTTGCCACAAAACCAAGTAGGAGAAATTATCATTAAAGGCGACAATATTATGATGGGTTATTTAAATCAGCCTGAGGCCACTGCCGAAGTTTTAAAAGAATCTTGGTATTATACTGGCGATTTAGCTTTTCAAGACGAAGACGGATACTTCACGATTGTGGACCGAAAAAAAGATATGATTATTGTGGGTGGAGAAAACGTTTATCCTAAAGAGGTAGAAGAAGTCCTTTATCAATATCCTGGTGTCTTAGAAGCCGCCGTCGTTGGGATTGCTCACGAAACTATGGGAGAAGTTCCTAAAGCCTATGTGGTTTTAGCCAAAGATCAAAAGGTGTCAGCTGAGGATATTATTAATTTTTTATCAAAACGCTTGGCTAAGTTTAAGGTGCCCCGCACGATCGAATTTAGAAAAAGCCTTCCTAAAAATGCTACGGGAAAAATTTTAAAACGAGAATTAAAATCCCCTACTTCTCATTAA
>JAGRNM010000332.1 GCA_020440745.1 Deltaproteobacteria bacterium | reverse complement strand
CCCAAGCCCATAGCGCCGGAATCGAAGCCCATGGACTCAATCCAAGGGCTGTCCAAGTCATGCAAGAAGATGGAATTGATATTTCCTCACAAAAATCTAAAGTCATTGATCCCCAACTGGTAAAAAAGGCCGATTATTTAATCACCCTTTGCGGAGACGCTCAAGATCGTTGTCCTGCTGTTTTAAATCCCCAAGCCAAAAAAATTCATTGGGATCTTGCCGACCCTGCTCAAGCGAAAGGAAGCGAAGAAGCCATCCAGCAAGTTTTTAGAAAAACACGGGAAGACATTAAAAAAAGAATTTTAGATTTAAAAACACAATTAAAAACCAAATAATAAAGTGAAAAATTTTCTAAAACAATGCCTCGCGGAATTCATCGGGACTTTTTTTCTAGTCTTTATAGGCTGTGGGGCAGTCATTGTCTCCGAGCTATACACGCCTCTGCCTTACCTAGCCATACCCCTTGCCTTTGGCGGAGTTGTCTCTGTCATGATCTACGCAGTAGGACACCTCTCTGGCGCCCATTTTAATCCAGCGGTGACCTTAGCTTTTTCCATCGCCCGTCATTTTCCTATCAAACGAGTTTTAGGTTATGTCCTATCCCAAGTTTTAGGTGCTTTATTGGCTTCTTTTTTACACGCTGTCTTACTTGGTAAAACCGGCCATAGCTTTGGCACAACTAGTTTTTCTATCCCCACTAGCCTAGCCTTTGGTTTGGAACTGATCCTTAGTTTTTTATTAATGTTTGTTATTATTAGTGTGGCGACAGATACCCGCGCCAAAGGAGAAATGGCAGGACTTGCCATTGGCAGTACGGTTGCCATTGCGGCTATCTTTGCAGGACCGCTTACCGGTGCGTCGATGAACCCTGCCAGATCTTTAGGACCTGCTTTGATTTCTGGGCATTGGGAAGGAATGTGGCTTTATTTAGTAGCTCCTTTTTTAGGAGCCATCGCAGGGGCTCTTGTCTACGAAAAAATACGCTGCCAAGAAAAACCGCCTCAAGATGCTAAAGGCTGTTGTTAATTTTTTTCTTAATCCTCATAGTCCGCTGTTTTCTTCTCTAAAAAAGCCATCACGGATTTTTTGACGTCTTCAGAAAGTAAAAGCGAACTATTTAATCTAGCAATATATTTAAGATTTTCTTCAACACTATGATCTCTGGCATAAAGCAACATCGCTTTTGTGTGACGAAGCGCTAAAGGAGACTTTTTAGCCATTTGATTTGCCACTTCCTCTACCTTTTGCTCCAGGGCTTCAAGACTAGCAAAACACTCATTAAGCAAACCCACCTCTTTAGCTTCTGGGGCCTTTAGAGTCCTTCCCGTGTAGGCCAGCTCACTCAGCCAGGCTAAATTCATTAGCTTTGGCAAGCGCTGCAAGGTGCCCACATCGGCGACCATCCCCATGTCAATTTCTTTAATAGCAAACTCTGCTTCTTGGCTGGCAAAACGCAAATCACAAGCAGCTACCAAGTCCAAACCACCTCCCAAACAAGCTCCGTGAATCTGAGCGATCACTGGCTTATGACATTTTTCGATGGCATTAAAAGAGTCTTGAAATTCTAAAATCTTTTTTTCTAAGGCCTCACTGCGACGCCCTATCTCTTGAGGTAAATTTTGACTTAAACCTGCCAACACACTTAAATCAATCCCTGCACAAAAATGCTTACCCTCTCCTTTTAAAACCACCACCCGTATAGAAGCTTCTTGATCCGCCCATTTAAAAAAATCGGGAATCTCCTGCCAAAGTTTTTCGTTAAGGGCGTTGGCCTTGTCCGGACGATTAAGACTG
>JAGRNM010000331.1 GCA_020440745.1 Deltaproteobacteria bacterium | reverse complement strand
CCTAAGACTTCTTTTAAAACATGAAACAAGTCTTGATCACAATTACTGCCCGGAAAGACAACCACGCCTGCTTTCATTAATCATCCTCGATTTTAATAGAAAAGTCTTCAATGACTGTGTTGGCCAAAAGTTTTTGAGCGAGCTCTTGAAGGCGAGTCTTGGCGGAATCGGCATTACCCTCCCAAGAAATTTCAAACATCTTACCCACGCGCACTTCTTTAACTTCTTCAAAGCCAAGACTTTTACCTGCGTGCTCCACAGCCTTACCTTGGGGATCTAAAACGCCTTTTTTTAAATATACAAAAACTTTGGCTTTCATAAATATTTTCCTTTCATCCCTCATCACTAGCTCTTCTCTACAGACACTAAGCCAGAAAAAAACAAGCCTCTCTATCCGCAAAGTTTATTTAAATACTCGCCTAAATATCGTCTTCACGTGCTTAGTGTGATAGCCAAGATCAAAGATTTTCTCAATCTGATCTTCGCTTAGATGTTGGCGGACTTTTTTATTAGCTTTTAATAAATCAGCAAAACTCTCCCTGGTCTTCCATACCTGCATGGCTGTGTCTTGCACTATCTTATAAGCCTCTTCCCTCCTTAAGCCAGCTTCTACCAAGGTCAATAAAACCCTTTGGGAATGCACTAAGCCACCCAAACTGTCCAAATTGGCCTGCATGCGCTCGGGGTAGACCAGTAAGTTTTTTAAAAGTCCTGTCAAACGACCAAACATAAAATCCAAAGTGACGGTAGCGTCAGGTCCAATCACCCGCTCTACGCTGGAATGACTGATGTCCCGTTCATGCCAGAGGGCCTGGTTTTCCATAGCAGCTAGGGCATAACTACGCACTAGCCTGGCCAGACCTGTTAAATTTTCTGACAAAATGGGATTGCGCTTATGAGGCATGGCTGAAGAACCCTTTTGACCTTTAGAAAAAAACTCCTCCGCCTCCAAAACCTCTGTCCTTTGCAAATGACGAATCTCCACTGCCACTTTTTCCATACTGCCTGCAATGCCAGCCAAGACAGAAAAGAAAAAAGCATGACGATCCCTTTGCACAATTTGACTGCTTACAGGCGCCGGTTTCAAGCCTAACTTCTTCATCACATAGGCCTCAATACTAGGTGGAATATTGGCAAAGGTCCCCACTGCTCCACTAATCTTACCATAAGCAATCTGCTGAGTAGCTAGTTTAAGCCGCTCCTGATGCCTTTTAAACTCATCATAATAAAGGGCTAGTTTAAGTCCAAAAGTAATGGGCTCCGCATGGATACCGTGAGAACGGCCCACTTGTACCGTCCATTGATGCTCTAGGGCGCGCTTTTTAATTACTTTTAAAAGCTCTTCTAAGTCTTTTAAAAGCAAGTTGCCTGCATCCCTTAATTGAAGCGCCAAACAAGTATCCAAGACATCCGAGCTTGTAAGCCCCATATGAATATAGCGACCCTCTGGCCCCACATTTTCAGCCATATTGGTCACAAAGGCGATCACATCGTGCTTTACCTTTTTTTCTATAGTCTCAATGCGTCGCACACTAAACTTAGACTTTTGTTGAATCTTCTTTAAAGCACTGGGAGGAATCTTACCCAACTTAGTCCAAGCCTCACAGGCGGCGATTTCAATAGCCATCCAGCGGCTAAACTTAGCCTCTTCGCTCCAGAGAGAGGCCATTTGTTCTCGAGAATATCGGGGAATCAAAGGAATACTCCTTATTTGTTCAATAGTTTGAAAAGCGAAAACCCGATAGCTTGGCCATAGCAAGACTGGCAAGAAATAATCTTAAAAAAGCCTTATTCAGGCTTCAATCCCAGAAATTTAAGACC
>JAGRNM010000330.1 GCA_020440745.1 Deltaproteobacteria bacterium | reverse complement strand
CATCTCCTACGGATAATACCGTCCCCACTTCTTCTACTTCTAATACTTGATCGTAATTTTGAATCTGTTGACGAATAATATCTGAGATTTCTTCAGGTCGAATTTGCATCGTTAATGTCCTTTTAATTCAATGTCTTTTTAATTTCGTTGTTTATTATTTCTTAATTAATTTTTGTTAAAAACCATCGTCAGCTGACCTGACAAAAAACAAGTAAAAAACAACTAAAAACGATTTTCTAATATGTTTGCTTTAAGGTTTTCTAATTCCTTTTTTAAGCTTGCATCAAAAACTTGATCTCCCACTTGCACCCTAAGTCCTCCCAAAAGATCTTGATCAATGACCGTCTCCAAGATCACCTTTTTCCCCAAAATCTTTTCTAAGTTTTGAGTCAAAGGAGCTTCTTGTGCTCCCAAAGGAGCCACACTTTGTACCTTAACTCTTGCTTGACCTAGAGCTTGATCCGCCATTTCAGTATAATTAAGCACTAATAAAGCAAGCTCTGGCATCCGGTCATGATCCACCATCACCCGTAACAAATTAAAAACAGCAGCACTTAAACCAAGCTTAGCCTGCAAAGCTTTTAAAATTTCTTTCTTAGAACTAGTCGACAAAACCGGTGATTCTAAACTTGCCTTAAGCTCCCCATGGTTTTGGACTAAATCCGCTATAAACTTAAGCTCTCTACCATAGTCCTCCAGACGGTTTTCATCACGGGCTAGTTTAAAAAGAGCCGTACCATAGCGTTTGGCTACCGAAGAACTCATGCTAAGGCCTCCATCTTGCTTAGGTATTTTTCTACCACGCGTTTCTGATCCTCGGCATTAAAGTTTTGGCGCAAAAGCTCTTCGGCCAATTCGCTAGCCAATTTAACGGACTCACGTTTTAAAGCCTCCTTGGCCTTGATAAGCTCTTGGTTCATCATGGTTTGGGCATTTTTCCTTAAAGCTTCTGCGTGGGCCATGGCTTCTTCTAAAAGCTTAGCCTTTTCTAGCTCTCCGGTTTTTTTAAGCTCTTCCACTAAGCTTTGACTCTCTTGAGTGATGTTTTTTAAACGTTGTTCAAAGTCCTGATACTTATCCTGAGCCGCTTGTTTAAGCTTAGAAGACTCCTCAATATCCTGACTAATCAAAAGCTTACGAGAAGAAAAAAATTCTTTAAGAGGTTTGCGAAGCGCTAAACTTAAAACAATCAAGAGTGTGGCAAAATTAATAGCTGCATAGATGATGGGCTTGACGGGCACCCCTTCGTGGTGAGCGTCACCAGCCGCCCAAAGAGGACTGGCTAATAAACAAAGCAGGAGAGCTAAGGACCGGGTTAATAACATCTTAGACGCCTACCTTTCTGCCCAAAAGCTTTTCTGCCATTTGCTGAGAAAGGTCTTTGGCCTGAACCCGTAAGTTTTGGCTAGCCTCACCCGCTTGGGCTTGAAGGTTCTGACGATGTACTTGAAGTTGAGACTCTAGCTCTTGACGGGCAGCTGATAAAAGCTGATTTGCCTTGGCTTCTCCTTCTTGAGTAAGCTTTGTCTTTTCATGAAGACCTTGCTTCCTGGCTTCTTTTAGATGGCCCTCATAATCAGCCACCATGGACTCGGTTTTTTCCTGAAGACTTAAAGCCTGGGCCTTAGCTTCCTGGGTTAGCTCCTGACGGCGAGCTAAGACCTTTAAAATAGGCTTAAAAATCAATATCCTCATCACCAACATGGCAAAGGTAAAGATGCCTAATATATAGAGGAGTGTAATGTCAGGGTTGATCTGCATAAAAAACGCTTAATTTTTAATTGCTTAAATTAAAGAAAACCTAAAATTTTTCAAGCGCGGCCGAGCTAGCATG
>JAGRNM010000032.1 GCA_020440745.1 Deltaproteobacteria bacterium | reverse complement strand
TTTTAAGTTAGTATAAAAGGGGGAGGCTTTGATCATGGTTTTACTTCCTTTGTTTTTTGCTTTTTTAGCTCACACGAGCCCTATAGCTTTGGATTAAGGAGGAATAGACTTGTCTAGAGTAAGGGGTGCTTTTAAACAATAGCAAATGGGCTTTTTTATTTTTTTTTGTTTTCTTTAAGAAAACATTTTAAAAGAAGTCTTACATGAAGATTAAACAAACCACCAGTTCATGTAAGGCTTCTTTTAAGTTTTAATTGTTTTAGATTGCTTGGATATTATTTTTGTTCTTGTGGAGAGTTAATAAAAACATTATCTTCACAAGCATCGCTGTTTTCAGGTAGGGCTTCGTCTATATTATTTAAATCATTTTCATCCTGGATTTTGGTGTTAATTTCTTCACAAGGGATTTCTTCAATGGCCTGGAGACAATTATCTAAAGCTTCTTGATCAAGGGCAATAAGACCTTCTTTAATTTTTTCCTCTACTTCATTTAAGGTAAAGTCCTCTATGGTTCCAGAAAGATCACGGGCTAATCCTTCATGACTGCCAGCTACTTGAGTGCAGGCCTCTGAAGAAATATTGCTATTGCAAGTAGTGATATGGTGACAAAAGCTTTGAACAATTTCTTCGCCAGCGGCACTTTCGTCGCTGCCACCGCAAGCGCTTAAGCTAAGGATGACTGCTAGGTTTAGTGTTAAAATAGTTTTATTTTTTATTAAACGCTTAAGGGGGATCATGGTTTTTTCCTTTTTAAATGAATTTTGATATTTTTAGAGTTATCTATTGGATTAGCTTTAGGTTTGATTTTTAATAAACTTAGGATTGATCTTCAATAGAAGTATTGGGTTATAATAATATTTTTGTTTTCTTTAAGAAAACGGTTTATGATAATTTTTTTCTTATTTTAAAAACGATGATTAAAAAATTTAGGAAGCCAATCCACAAGAATAATCCATAATAATCAATAGAAGTTTGGTTTAAGGAGCAAGATCCGGTATTTGAGTCAGAACTTATTGTGTTTTCTTTAGGTTCTTCAATAATATTTTCTTTTAAAGTAATAGGTGTTTCTAGATAGTAGGGGTCTACTTTGATACTAGTGTCTTGATAACAATTGGGGTCTTCCTCAGCAAAGACTTCTAAGAGGTCAAGTTTGATAATCGCTTGGTCTAAGGCAAGATAATAGTTGGCACTCGAATAGGCTAGTTCTGGATTTTCAAAATAGACTTTAATAAAGGCGGTATTATTTCCACTTAGTTCCTGGGTCATTAAAGAACTAAGGGTTTCTTCTTTTAGATAAGAAAATCCTTGTATAGTATTTAAAGCTATTTCTTCAAATCCTCCAGAAGCTAGAATAGAGTCTCCTACTCGGACTAGGGTTTTAAGGCTGTTTTCAAAATCATGAATGTCACAGGCTACCACATAACTATTATTACTACTGGGGTGGGCTAAGCCTTCTTCTTCTCCTTCAAAAAGTCCAAGCCGAAAGAGGGCTTTTCCCTGAGAGTTGGTGGAAATACTTCTTATCCGACTAAAAATAGAAGAAGTCCAAGTGTCGATGATGGTAGGATTTTCAAAAATAGCGGTTCCATTAAGTAAGGATTCCCAAGTGTAGGGTGGTGGGTAAGTAAGGCCTTCTAAGCTGGTGTCTGCGAAGGGCAAAAGAGCTCCCACTAGATCATTACCTTCGTTATCAATGGCATAGTCGTAAAGGTAATTGTCAAAAGGATGATCGATATCTCTAGTTTCAATCACGACTCCATCGGCCACTAAAAAGCTGTTTCGGCCATTTTCGTCACAAAATTGATAAAGGTGATGCTCGCCATTGGGAGAAATCTTAAAGCCGCAAAGTTTTTTAGCGGGGAGACCAAAGATTTCTATGCCGGTTTTGGGCAGGCTAAAGATAACTTCGCTTTGTTGGAGATTACTAATAGAGGAGCGATAAAACACATAACGATTATTATTAAGTAAAGCTTCCCAATACAAATAACCCTGGGGGCTTAGCCATATGTTTTCTAGATCAATTTCTTTAATGGTATAGAGTGGGCTTAATAAGCCTGGGGCTACATCGCCTGGGACTAGTTTTTCGCCAAAGCTAGTCCAGATCTCTGTTCCTTTTTCACCGCCGTTAAGAAGAAAGAAGTTTTTTTGGTCATCCACTCCTACTAAGGGCCTAAAAAGTGGATCCATCGTAAATTGGCTTCGACTATCCCCTGCAAAGTTGACAAAGTCCGGATGCTCAGAGCCTCTAAACACCACTTCATGATTGATTAGGACAAGGTAGTCATCGATGGTAATGGCGCTATCTAGGTTAATAGGATCCTTAACGCTAGTCACACGTACAATCATATCTCCTTGATTGTTAACGCTGGGTCGATAGATCCCTTTAATATAGTCATTGGTGTCTGGGATTAAATCTCCTCGTCTTAGGTAGATCTCAGCGTTTTCAATTAATTGGGCAAAGCTAGGAGTGGCTAAGAGCATTAAAAATAAGAAAAGAGCTAGTTGACTTAGTTTAGTTTTATTCATTCTTAAAAGCCTTATTGATAAATTATTGAAACACTAAAGGGCAGGAGTTGTCGGGGCCCTCGGGAATAAAGTTTTCAATATTTTGATAATTGTTGGGAAAACTCTCGCTAAATCCCCCAGAAATATCATCGCAAGTTAAGTTATTAATATCCGTTAAGCAATTATTGAGTTCGCTTGATTGGATGGATAAACTGCCACTATCCACTTGGGAGATGACTTCTCCAAAAGTAATATCACCATCGTTAAAGGGTAGTCCAAATTCGTCGGTTAATTGGTCACTGTTATTAAGACCAGTGTTGCAATCGGCACAGCTAATCGTGGTGGTACAGGAGACAATCCGATTGCAGATAGATTGACTGAGTTGTTCGGCTCCGTTGGTGGTGTCGGTATTGCAGGCAAAAGTATCACCTAAGGTATTAAAAGTGGCGGGCTCTAAGACTTCATTAACAAAGAGTTCCACTGACAAAATACTTTTGTTGTCCGAACTATAGCTTACTTCTAGCCTAACATTGGTGCCATCCGCAAAGGTTGCTCGGACTGTAAAACTAGTTTCTGTGACATTTTCTAGATTAACATTAAGGGTTTCTGCCTTGCTAGTAAAGCGGGTCAGCACACCAGAAAATTCTGTGATAATGCTCAACTCATAGGTTTCTCCGTTACTTCTTTCGGGGTCAATAATCAGCAGAAGTCCCTTTAAACTAGCGGTGCCTGTGGGGTTGCCTACTTCGATACCAGGGTTGGGCTTTTTACTACAAGCTTGCAAGCTTAAGCCTAGGACCAACGTCAGGCATAAAGTAATAAAGAGTAAATAATGGCGGTAAAAATGAGGCATAGAGCCTTTCCTTATAGAATCTAGAGTAGAGGGCAATTTATAAGATGAAGTATTTTTTTCAATGCAAAAAACTTTTGTTTGGAAGTTTTTTTAAAGCTTTAGAGAGTCTAAATTATTTTTGGCCTAACTAGTGAGAAAGATAAGCAAAAAACAATGAATAAAGTTTGAGGATTTAAAATTAGTGTTTTCTTCTAGAAAACAGTTTGGAGGGATTTTTTTAGGTTTTAATCGATTAATGCTTAGGAGTTTATTTTTAATAAATTTTAAAGTTTTTTACCTTAAGGCCTTTCGGACTAATTAAAACCACTTCTTTAGAGCCTTCTAAGTCAATGGCAAAAATAGAAGGGACGGGGACAGTGGCGCTAGAGGGATCACTGTCGGCTATAAAAAAGTAGGCTGTCTTATCGTTATTAACTTGGTCGGGGCCCTCTGTTTTCCAAGTGCTTTTGGGGTAGTAGAGGGGTTTGGGATCACTTAGGGGAAGGGCTTCTCCGTTTAAGTCTTTTTGATAAAGGGTGTAGGTGGCGCCGTTTTCTGCATAAATTAATTGTTTACCACTTTGATGCCTAAGCAAGCTAAAGTTGTCTGCTTCTAAGTCTAAAAGCATAGGCAATTCTAGGCTTGTGTTGATGGAATAAATTTCTTCTGCTTGTTTAAAGTAAACAATCCCTTCTTGATTAAGGTAAGCGTCCTCAAACAAGAGTTGAGCGTTTTCTGCAATAAGATGGGGTTCTCTAAATAAAGGAATAGGATTTAGGCTGGCTCGGTATAGGTCACCATCAACCTGGTAATAGAGGAGGGTTCCCTGATCGTTGAGCCTTAGTTTTGGAAGCTGACCAATGGGAGAATTTATATCGCCCGGACCCAGCAAGTCTTCATGAACCTTAGTTGCTAGGCTGGGACTATCAGGATTGCTGATGTCGGACCAGTAAAGCTCAAAGACTTCATTAATATCTTGGTTCGAGACGTAGACTAGGGTCTGATTGTTTTTACTAATAAAGTATTGGCTGACGGTTGCAAAGCCACTGTGACCAGGATCTTTAGGTCCACTGATTTCATGAACGGGACCAACAGCGGGGAAATTATCCACTCTAGTCATATAAAGCGATAAATGGGAGTCTTCTACTTCGTTACCAGCAATAAAAAATAATTTTTCCTTATCCCAGCTTAAGTCTATTTGGCGAGCATAGCCTAAGGGACTAGAGGCGATGACTTGAGGGGCTCCTAAAACAGGAAAATTACTAATATCACGGCCATAGATTGTCCAATCGCTGGCAGTAAGACCGTCTAGACTAAGATAGGTAGAATAAAAGACTACTCCATCACCTAGGACTACTTGGCCGGATAAATAGTTATAGCTATCAGCTAAGATTTTTTCGTTAGGTCCTAAGGGATGATTGATTTGGATAGGTAAAGAAGGATGACTAGGATCGCTAATATCCACGGCATAAAGGGCAGCGGAGTCAACGGTAAAAGTATTTGGGTTGGCTATATAGAAAAAAAGTAAATTGTCGTCTTCGCTTAATTGTACGCCTTGAATACCATCGATGCCATCATGGCCAGCCCCAGTATAAAATAATTGGGTGGGAGAGCTAGGATTATTAGGTTGAGTCAGATCGATTAAATAAAGTCTGTCTTTAGAATAGTTAGTATAAACAAATTTACGACGATCCTTAGACATTTTCCAATTAATGGCGTTAGGCGATAGATAGACCGATTGTCTGGGGGCATTTAAAGGAGTGAGATAAGTAGAATAAGGCAGGGAGCTTGATTGAATTTGATAAAGCACAAAGCCTGGCAAACTAAAGTAGGCATAACTTAAAGGAGCGCTTGCTTCTTCTTGTTCTTGATTAGAAGGGTTTTGGGGCGTTTGGGTATTTTGGCCTGAATCTGGATATTGGTGATGAGAAATGCCCTCAAAACCACCACTACAGGCTAAAAGAAGATTTAAAATTAATAAAAGACTTAAAGATTTTAAATAAGAAAAATTAAACATGGGGGATGGACCTTTTTTAGTTTTTAGATTTAAGGGAGACGATACTCAAAATTTTGTTCGCTAAGTTTAATCTTTAAAGAATAGCCTTGGCTTGATGGAGAGGCTTTTTCAGCTCTGGCCTTACGTTCGGCACTTAGTTTTTTTGTAAAAGGCTCAGCAAAGTCTTTGCCCAGTTTAACTAACTCATGCATGTCAACTTGGTAGGCTAGTTCGGCTAAGACATATTGTTCTTTGCTAGGTTTTTTTGCCTTGAGGTAAGTTTTAAAAATACCACTCATGGTTTTATCTTGGGCCTTAGCAAGGTCGTTGGCTCTTTTACGTAGTTTGTCGTGGTAGGCGGCTAGTTTTTCTAAAGCCGGATGCTGGGGGTAGGTCTCCTTGCTGCGTTTATAAAGGACAGAAAAATTAAGGGAAAATTCTCGGAGTTCTTCTGCAAAAGCCGAGTAAGCAATGGCTCTTAGTTGGGGGTTTTTAAATTGAGTATAGATAGCTTTTTCAAAGCGGTCTAACTGAGCGTCTATTTCTTCTAAGGTATCTCTTTCGACAATGAGTTTTTGAAGGTCTTTTTCTAGTTCTTTTAGCTCTGCTTTAGTTTGTGGGTCTTGAGCTTCACCTTGATCGTATTTAAAGCTGTCATATTCAGGAAATTTAAAAGGATTTTTTAAGAGCTCGTGAAGGTCCTTGATGGTAAGCTCTGCCTCAATATCGCGCTCTTGTGCCCAAGCGCCGGATAAATACAAAAAATCATCTAAGCCTTGGTAAAAACTTGGCTTGTTAGAAGGATTCATCAGGCTTTGACTGGGCTTGGGGCTTTCTTGGAGATAGATCTCTACTCCTAGGGGTACTGGACTTCCTAAAGAGACAGTTTTTTCTCTTAAACCACTAAAGAAAAAATCTAAACTAGCCTTGGCTGTTTTGCCATGTTGGACTGAGTCTACTAGGACTTGACCCTTTTCACCTGGCCGGACGGTGATTAAAGTTAGTTTAGAAATACAAAGCCCTTTGCTGGCGTATTGATCCGAGCACAGCCCTTGAGTGTCTTGCACGAGATAATAATCTCTTTTGGGATCGCTGTCTTTTAATCGATGAAGCTTGTGACTTTGTTCGGTTCCACCGGCAAGTTTGACTAAGCTTAGAGTATTATTGTCAATAATCGCCAAGGGAGTGGGGGATTTTTTAATAGCCATGCTTTTATCCTTATTTGTTTTTTTAATAGAGGGTAGTTTTTAGGGTAAAGTTAGGAGCAAAACAATAGACAAAGAGTCCTTTTAAAAATTTTCGTTTTCTTTAAGAAAACAACTTGTCTGCTAGTTGACTAAGATCTTTATTTTTATTAATCAAAATTACACTATGTCACGTTACCCTAAAGGTCATAAGGAAAAGACCCACACCAAGATTGTTGAGACAGCCTCTAAAAAATTTAGAGAAGAAGGTTTTAAAGCCGTGGGTGTGGATGGAGTGATGAAATCCTTAGGCCTGACCTCCGGTGGTTTTTTGGCTCACTTTAAAAATAAAGAAGAGCTTTTTTCGGAAGCCTTAACTCAGGCCACTCTTGAAGGTATTGAAAATCTAAATGCTGGCTTAGAAAAGATAGAGGATGAGTGGGAGCGTTTTGAAAGAGTTTTAAAACGTTACTTATCCATGTCCCATCGGGAGAACACTTGCGGGGGCTGTCCTTTTCCCGCCTTAACTGCTGATATTCCTAGATTAAAGTCTAAAAAAGCCAGGCGTCTAGCCTCAAAAGATTTAGAAAAATACGTCGATATGTTAAAAAACAATCTTCCTAAAGACCTCAAAAACCACCAAGATCGCGCTTGGGCTACTTTAGCCTTGCTCATGGGCAGTCTTAGCTTATCGAGAGCTGTAGCAGACGACAAATTAGCCAAACGCATCTTAGAAGCCGCCCGCAAAATGGTAGCGCCGGAGCTTTTTGAGAAATAAATCTTAAATATCAAGTTGTCTAGGCTCCTTTAGCTAAGCCTGTCTTTAGTAAGCTTAAAACCTTTATTTTTTACCTTTCTAACCGTTCTAAGATATTCAGTTAAGGGCTTGGTTTAAACTCTTGTTAAAAAATCTTCCTTTTTTTGAAAAAAATTTTTCAAAAAAGAATTAAAATTTATTATTATATAACAAGTAGTTACAGCTATTTTTTGTCCTGTTCTCAAAACATTTTTTCATAAAGTTAAAAAAATCTAAGCAACTTAATTTTAAAATATAAGATTAATTATATATATTAGTTTATATAAAAATATTTAAATAAAAAAGGAGTTTTTATGACCGCGACAGTAACAAGCCTTCTGGCCCAACAAAGAGAGCAACTCTATACTTACGAAACTAGTCCAGCCCCTCAAGAGAATTTGGGAAGTAACAATAATGGAGAATTGGAAAGCGAATTGGGGATGTTTGGTTCGGGTTTAGGTGGAGCTTTACCTTCAGCATATGGCGTTATAGCGGAGGGAGAGTTTCTTTTAGGGCTTATGGGTGGAGCCGCGGCTATTGGTGGTATTTCTAGTAGTGTTGCTAATTATACGGCCAATAAGTCTAGACATGAAAGTGGTGAAATAACAGGCGCCGAATTTTATACAGGTGTGGGAGCCAGTGGTGCGGTAGGAACAGGAGCCGGGTTGGCTGCCTGGGCAGGGATAAAAACTGGAGTGGCTGTTGGAAGTAATGGAGGCCCTTTAGGAATAGCATTAGGAGTACTTGTAGGAGCTGGAGCTGGCGTTCTAACCTATTATGTTGGGGACTCGATCAAGGATGCTATCTTGTCTAGTGTGTTTGATGACAATACAAGAATTGCAATTTCGCTAAAAGAGCAACTTTCAAAAAATAATATTGAGCAAACTATTGCAAAGCACCAGTCATGAGTAGATGATTTAAAGCTTCCTCACTGTTTGCTGATTGCAGTGGGGAAGTTTTTTAAAAATGCAATCCTCACTTTGAACTCAGCTTTTCACCAGATGTCTAAACAGTCATTTAATTTTAGATTATCAAGACTTTTAAAGATAGAAGCTTATTCGAAAGCTTGATTTTTTCTTTAATAACTTTCAATATAATTGACTATAGTCAATTATATTGTCTATTATTAATCAATGGATACCCAAGAGATGCAAAAGGCGCTTAGGGCACTTAATCAGTCTTTGGCTAGACTTGACCTTAAGGCTAAGCTTTTAATTGGCGGCGGTGGAGCTTTTAATTTGGCTTATGCGATTCCTTTAAGGACACAAGACATTGATGGAGTCTTATTTAAGAGTGATTTATCCCCTCATGAGTTGGATCAAGCTGTTAAGCAAGTCGCTAAGGAGCTTAAGCTTCCTCCGGACTGGCTTAATCCTTATTTTGAGACCTTTCTTTATTGTTTGCCCACCGATTATGCGGATCGTTTGCTGAGTGTCTATAAGGCCAGCCACTTGCAAGTCTTTGCCTTAAGCATTCATGATCTTTTGGTCATGAAATGCTTTGCTGGGCGGGAAAAAGACCTGCCCCATGCCAAACTCTTAGTCAAAAAAGGTGCGGATCTTAACTTTGTCCAAGAACATATGGAAAAACTAAAGGCCAAAGGTATCCCGGATGCGGCCAAGGCCTTAGATTTTTTGTACGAGGTTGAGGACTCCTTGGAGGATTAATCGTGAAGCTTGCCTATCCTAGCACCAAAGAGCTTTCTAGACTTTATTGGGAATTATCTAAGTTGGGTGCTCCCAGTGTGGGCAAAAAATACCCTTGGCCTTACCATCCTCAAAGCACCGAAGAGCTTTTGGCTTTGGCTTGTGATCTAAGTCGCTATGATCCTAGGTTATTAAGTATTTTAGTCTCTTGGCTTTATAAAAATTGGAAAAAATTTTTCCCTCAGGTTTTAAGAGATTTTTATCCCAAAATGGACTGTCCCCAAACCGTGGCTTTGGTAGCGGAGTTTTTGAAAAACCTACCTCAAGAAAAAGAACTTAGTTATTGTATGACTTATTTGCAGGAAGGTTTAGCGCCTGTGCCTTTTCAATTATACTTTAGAGGGCTTTATCAGCCCGGTGGAAAAATGAGTCAGCGTGCTGTCTTAGAAAGTTTGGCCGAGTATCGACGATGGGGTTTTTTGGCAAGGGAAATGCCTTCTTTGGATGTTTTTAAAAAAACTACCTTGGGTCATTTATCTCAAGAGGCCAGGCTTTTTTATTTAAAAGAATTGTTGAAAGAAAAAAAGACGATTCAACTTAGTGATTATTTAAAAGCCTTGCCGGTAAAAGTCTCCCGTCAACAGGCCTTGCAAGATTTAAAAAAAGTCTCTCGTTTAAAGAAAAACTCTGTAGGTAGGGCAGCTGAGTGGGTTGAAGTTTTTACTTAGGACAGGCAGTCTCAATTTCTTACCATACTTGCTAATTTTATGCGGTTTCAGGCCTTTCAAAATTTTTTTAAATAAACTTTTCATAAGTCTGGTGATAGAAGTCGCCATTTTTTTGTTTTGCTGACTAGACACCTCAAAATTTAAAAAATCATTTTTGCTAACTGTTTAAAAAATAAAAACCTATTTTTATTTTTTCTTGGCATAAAACTTGCTTTTTGTGTCTTAAGTCATAAAAATTATTCTTAACTTGATTAAATAGTAACTTTTATATAATAGAATTTAAATTAACCTCCAAAGGAGTGTTGTTAGCTCCCTTCCATTTTAAAAAATAAACAAAAAGGAGAGCCTCATGCCCAATCCGATTCAAAAATTTTCTGAGGGAATAGTCCAATTTTCTGAATTGCCTCAAGATATTGCTGCTGAAATTGCTAGTAGCGATAGTACTAACTTACAAGAAAGTTTAAGTAGCTATGGCCGGATTGCAGATAAAGCGTTTGATGCCATTAATAAAATAACATTAAATACTTTTTGGATTAAGACTACAGATAGTCATCCATGGATTAATCTTCCAAATTTGGAAAATCTTCGAGACGGAGATAAAGAACAAGAAGCATT
>JAGRNM010000329.1 GCA_020440745.1 Deltaproteobacteria bacterium | reverse complement strand
ATCCAGCTAGCTATTCTTTGGTATGTGGCTTTTTTATTTTCTCTTGTGCTTCATGAGGCCAGCCACGGCTGGGCGGCTTTGAGATTGGGAGATCCTACAGCCTATCATGCAGGCCAGGTTACTTTAAATCCTATTCCTCATATTAAGAGAGAATTTATAGGGACAGTAGTGGTACCCATACTTTCCTTTGTCTTAGGCGGTTGGATGATGGGCTGGGCAAGTGCGCCTTATAATCCCCGTTGGGCGCTTTATTATCCTAAGCGTTCTGCTTTAATGGCTTTGGCTGGACCGGCGGCTAATTTGTTTATTTTTTTAGTGGCTACTTTTTTTATTAAATTAGGTTATGCTTATGGAATTTTTGAGGCACCTCAGCATATTAATTTTTCTCAAGTGACTATCAGCGTCCAAGCTGGGATTTGGGCCTCGGTGGCTAAGATGTTAAGTATCTTTTTTTCTCTTAATTTAATTTTGTGTATTTTTAATTTATTGCCTTTACCTCCTTTAGACGGAAGCCAGCTTTTACTTTTGTTTGCTAAGGGGTCTTGGCAAACTAAAATTCATCAATTTTTGTTTCATCCTCAGTTTTCTTTTTTGGGACTTTTTGCTGCTTGGTATTTGTTTAATCCTATTTTTGATCCTATTCATCATATTTGTATTAATCTTTTATATCCTGGGATTAGTTATTATTAATTTTTTTTACTGCTTGCACCAAAAGCATCCACGTTTTATCTAGGGATTGTTTAATCTCTTTTTAAGTATTTTTATGGGAAGACTTAGTTTAATTTTTAGTACTGCTTTAGGCGTGGGTTATCTTCCCTGGGCGCCTGGGAGTTTTGGGACGCTTTGGGGTTTTTTGCTTTTTTATCTTTTGGGAGCTGTGGCGGCTTTTAATTCTTTGACGATGGGCTTGGTGACTTTAGCTTTAAGTGCCTTTGCTGTCTTGACTTGTCATTTTAGCGAAAAACAATTGGGCACGCACGATGCCTCTATCTTGGTGATTGATGAGGTAGTAGGTTATTTGGTGGCGGTTTGGGGTTTTAGTTATAGTTTTAAGACTGCGGCACTTGCCTATGTCTTGTTTAGATTTTTTGATATCTTAAAGCCTTGGCCCGTTGGCTTGGTGGATAAAAAAGTAGGTGGTGGTTTGGGTGTGGTCTTAGACGATGTGGTAGCTGGTATTTTAGCTAATGTAGTTTTACGCTTAGGAATCTTTTTATGGGGAAAAATCTTTTAACTGCCGAAATCATTGCCATTGGTAACGAGGTTGTCGACGGCACGGTGATCAATAGCAATGCAGCGTGGCTTTCTCAGGCTTTAAGCCTTAAAGGTTTGAGCGTGCTTTATCACACGGCTATTCCTGATGACGAAAAATTAATGTTGGAAGCTTTTGAGAGGGCCTCAAATCGGGCGGACTGGGTTTTGGTCACCGGTGGTTTAGGTCCTACGGTGGATGATTTTACTTTGGAGGTGGCGGCTAAATTTTTTAGAAAAGATTTGGTAGCGGATCCGGTTAGTTTAAAAACCATTAGAGATTTTTTTAAAAAACTAGATCGCAAACCTACGCCTAACCAAGAAAAACAAGCTTATTTACCTCAAGGCGCTCAGGTCTTGAGTAATGGGGTAGGTACTGCGCCGGGAGCTTATTTAGAATTTAATCAAACTCACTTTGCCTTCTTTCCCGGTGTGCCTAAGGAAATGCACCTTATGTTTGAAGAAGGCTTTTTGCCACTTTTAAAAAAACAAGTGCCTGATTTAAAGGGTCGGCAATTAAAGGTTTTGTCTTGTTTTGGTTTGGCCGAGGGGCAAATGGATTATCAATTAAGAAAAGACTTAAAAGG
>JAGRNM010000328.1 GCA_020440745.1 Deltaproteobacteria bacterium | reverse complement strand
AAAGCAGGCAAAAGCAAAGTGCTTTCTTCATTTAAAAGAGCCTCTTGTCCTTTATCGCCAAAGCCTTGAATCTCTCCTGTAGAAGCATCGAGTAAGTTTAAACCATTATTGCGACTATCCACCACAAAGACTCTGGCTTGGCTAGCGTCAACTGCCACCAAAGAAGGCAATTTTAAAAAATCACGCCTATCATTGCCACCACAAGCAGCATTGACTATTAATAAAGGCAAAAGAATTAAAATTTTAAGATACCAAGCTTTCATAATTTTATTCACTATCAGGAAAAGTTTTGACTACCTGCAAGGTATTAAGATCAATAATACTAATTTTACTTGTCTCTAGATGACTGGCATAGAGGTATTGGTTATTGTAAATGGCTAGAGCAAAAACCTGATCGCCATCGTCAATTGCTAAACCTTCCTCTAAAGTCTCTTCTACTTCGGGTGTACTAATAGAAATATAAGCCACATTTTCCAAGAGATCGGTATCAATGACCGAAATATAATCAGAGCTTCGATTGCTGACATAAAGGCGACTATTGGCCTCATCAACCAAGAGCTTGATCGGATCTCCTCCTAAAGGAATCGTCGCCACTTGCAAGGTGGCAATATCAATCAACTGAAGAGGTCCATCCACCGCTACTAAATCATCCACGTCTAAAACGCGCAACATGGAGGGAACCGCTTCAATAACATATAAAAAGCGACTGTCCCTTCCCACATCTCTAGTCGCTACCGTGCCGCTAACAGCATAATCTACAGCAGAACTTCCTAGCTCTTGCCTGCCTGAACCGGTGGGAGCTGTCATGCTGGGCACGTGGATTAAAAAAGATAAATCCACTAGATTACTCACCCAAAGGAATTCTTCGTTAGGAGTTAATCCCAATTGACGAGTTTGTTCTAAATCAACGTCTTCTCCCCCAACCGTCTCTGGCAAAGCCACGACACTAAAACCACTTAAGTCCCCTGTACTATAACGCAAGGTTTCTCCTTGGGCAGAGACAAAAAGGCTGCTTAAGTCGCTTAAGACATCCAGGCCAAAGGGATTTTCAGCAGAGGCAAAAGACTCTACTTGTAAGTAGTTAGGAGAAGCCTCGTCTATATTAATACGGAGCAAGGTGTCTTGAGTATCTTGTTCGTTTTCGGAATCCCGATTAGTCACATAAAGCCAACCTGCTGCATCGTCTAAATAAACCTCTCCAGAAAAACTAGGCACACTCACCGCTTGCTCGGCCTGAGGATTGAGAGGATCTGCTAAAGAAAAAACTACCAAAGAACCATCGGAATAACGCACTCGACTATCGGCATTAATCACATAAAGCTTTTGCCTAGTAGGACTGACTGCTAAGGCAATAGGATTGGCCAAAACAGGAGGATCAATGCTTAAAGGAATCTCCGAAAAAATATTAGCATCAGCGCAAGAAGCTAAAGCCATCAAGCTTAATAGCATCATTATTTTAAAATGTTTTAATAAACTCAACATAGTCCAAAAAATTGAAGTCAAAGCTAGCTTAAAGCCTAGAATACCCGAAGAAGCTTAGCATCTTTCATCATTAATAAAATAAGCCAATAGGCTATTTATTTTTCTTCCAAAAGTACGGCGTGGGCTGCTGCGACTCGTGCTACCGGAACCCGATAAGGCGAACAACTGACATAATCCAAAGGCACACCATGACAGAAAATAACCGATTTAGGATCTCCGCCATGTTCACCACAAATACCTACTTTAAGCTTAGGCTGTACTTTTTTACCCTCTGCTACTCCATGTTTAATAAGAGAACCCACTCCCTTTTGATCCAAACTGACGAAGGGATCCTCTAGAAAGATCTTTTTTTCTAAAAAAAAAAAAAAAAA
>JAGRNM010000327.1 GCA_020440745.1 Deltaproteobacteria bacterium | reverse complement strand
GTCCGCTTTTTTAAGCGAATCCAAGGCAGCTTCTTTTAGTTTAGAAGCTACTGCCATGGTCAAACCTCCCCAAGAGGACTCAGGCTGCCAACTATCTTGTATTTTATTTTTCATCAGTTAAAAACTTAGTACTACTAATTAAATTAGTTAGTAGTACTAAATAAATAAGGAGTCAATAAATTTAATAAAAAAAGCCTCCTTGGTTTTTTATCCAAGAAGGCTTTTTGTTTTTCTTAAAATCTACAAAAATAAAAAAACTAGACTTTCTTTTGCATGGTCAAGAAAGCTTGTTCGTTAGTTTTACCGCCGCTATATTTTTTCTTTTTAATATATTTGCTTAGCTTATTAATCCTATCTTTTGTCTTAGGATGGGTAGCGTAAGCACCACCTCGGTCTACACCGCCTTGCATTTGAAACAAAATTTCAAAAAATTCGACTCCGCCATTGGGATTGTAACCTGCTTGATAGGAGTAATCAGTACCACGCAGATCCGACTCGGACTCTTGAGATCGACCATAACCAGCCATAGCCAAGTCTTTAAACACACCTGCTAGTTTTTTAGCTAGGTCTTTACCAATAGCACCACCAGCCTTACCAGCAGCGCTACCTGCTAGGTTAACGCCTTCTTCAGCCAAAACAGCCTTTTGCAATTGCTCTTTGCCGTGCCTACCAATGACATGCTGAATCTCATGTCCTAAAACAGCTGCTAGTTGAGCTTCGTTTTTCATTGATTTTAAAATACCTCTAGTAATGTAAACATAACCACCAGGCATAGCAAAGGCATTAACCATATCAGTATTAATAACCGTAAAGGTAAAATCAAACTTACTATCTTTAGGCACTAGATTATGACCAATAGCAGACACATATTTTTGGACTGCCTTATTACGATGTTCTCCACCAAAGTCGCTCACCAAATAAGGATGCATAGCATTGCCATAAGCTTTTTCATCCTCAACAGTGATGTTTAATTTTTGAGCCACTTCAGCTCCTTTTTTGGCAGTCTTTGCGATACCGCCTAAGCCAATAGCAGACACAGTGCCCGCATAAGACATAAGGCTAAGAACACATAAGCCAGTGATCAGTAGCTTTTTCTTCATTTTTTAACTCTCCTATGGATTAAAAATAAACAGATTAAGACAAAAATAGGCCTTTTTAGGCCATCCCAACTGGTTAGCCAAGCTTTTTTAAAAAGTCCCTTGTCTTAGGGTATGGAACCCTGTGGACTTGACTGCCAAGCTAAAAGTTAAGTCTTTATTTTGTCTTGATAAGAAATTGCTATTTTCTTTAATTTTAGGAGCTTAGCGACAAAAACCACGATAATGATAGTCTTTGCTGACATCCCGACGTCCTACTTCCAAATCGCCTATTTTTACTAAAGATCCCGGCTGTAAAAGATCCGCCTTTAAACTTAAGGTCTGGGTACGATAACGGTATTCCACTTCTCTAGAACCATAATGAGTGACATACTCATAATCACACTGACGATGGCACTCGCGCTCTACATGATGGGTGGTAGTTTTTTTGCCTTTTTGATGAATATGGGTATGAGAATCTTCTACCTCACAACGCCTCTCGCAAACTCGTTCTTTAACCTGATAAGTACAGGACTCCCAATCATGACGATGGGGAGAATAAGTAATATCTTTTTTAAGAAAGCCAACTAAATCAAAGGGCTGACCTAGCTCCTCAGACTCAACTTTAATAGGTCCTGAATGGGAGGGGAGCTTAACCGTATTGGGTAATTTTTGATTAAACTTAAGGTCTTTTTTTCCATTCACCGCTTTTTTAATCTTTAATTCTAGTTTGTTTTTTTTAGGATGATACTCAAGCTCTAAATCATAGTAGCCCTTAGCTACTTTCACTAGTTTAGAC
>JAGRNM010000326.1 GCA_020440745.1 Deltaproteobacteria bacterium | reverse complement strand
CTTGGTCGTGCTTATAAGCATAGGTCAATAAAAGTTGGCCGCCTGTACCCAAAAGTCCTGCTCCTATTAATTGTAAGAGTTGAAGAGGCGTAGGTTGAACCCAAAACCACAGGGCTGGCCCCAGACTAAGTAAGCTAGCAACTGCCATAAAATAAAAAGCCATAGTCAAGGCGCTATCTGTTTTATGAAGTTGGCGGATACTAACATAGGCCACAGACGCTAAAAAAGCCCCGCTTAGGGCAGCTAAGCCTCCCAAATTAAAGATTTCTCCACTAGGTCTTAAAACAAGCAAGATGCCAATAAGGCTTAGCAAAATCCAAAAAAGTAAATTTTTTAAAAAAGTCTCTTTTAAAAAAACAACCGAGAGTAAGAGTACAAAGAGGGGAGTGCTTTGCTGAAGTACGGCAGCATCTCCTAGAGGGATTTTTTTAAGGGCATAAAAATTAAGTACCATCGCTGTGAATCCACTTAAGGATCGGAGTAAGAGTAGTTTAGGGTGGCGGCCCAAAAGGGGGATACCCTTAGGTAACATAAAGCTTAATAAAATTAGGGAGCTAACGCCTGCTCTAAAGAAGACAATTTGGCTGATGGGAACAAAGTCGTTGTTTAATTTTTTGACTAAGGCAGCCATTAAGCTAAAGCAAAGCCCTGCCAGGATCATGCTGGCGGGCCCTGGTCCTAAAAAATTTATAATTTTTTTTCTCATGAGAGATTTTCCCTTACCAAAAATAGACCTGGCTTTAGGAATGGTTAGAAATACTTATCCTTTTAAAATTGAACACCTTGGCTTTATTTTGGGCTATAGCTGACACATTGCGCCTTGTCTTGGCAAGGCGGCTTCTATATAATTATGCCCAATTCTGGGTTAAGAATTATTAATTATTTTCTATTTTTTTAGGATGTGGAGGGTGTTATGTCCCGTTATTTTAATGAAGACGAGGTCCATCAGCTAATTCCCCAGTTACAATATCACTTTTCTAAATTAATCCAGTCTAAGCAAGCCATGGGGCGCTTAAGTTTTAAATTAAAGAAGTTAGGGTTTGAGCCCCAGCTTTTAGGTATCTTGTCTCAGGAAGAAAACTTAGAAGCTTACGCCCTCCAGGCTAAGATCAAGATTTATTACGAGCAATTTAAAGATCATCTTTTTGCCATCGAACAAATGGGCGGGCAAATTAAAGACTTAGAACTAGGTAGGGTAGACTTTCCTTCTCAGGTGGCCTCTCAGCCTGGTTTTTTTACTTGGCAATTAGGTCTGACAGATCGTCCGGTTTTTTTAAGTGCTTAATTCTTTTTAAGTTTATACCTAGTTAAATGCTGATATAGTTTTTTAATTTGTCTTTGGGTTTCTTGCCATTTTCCTGAGTTGTCAATCATCCAATGAGCGTGTTTAAGTTTTTCTTGAAGGCTGAGTTGATTTCTTAGACGGAGTTTAGCTTCTTCTAAGTTAAGTTTATCTCTTTTAATAAGTCTTTTGATTTGTTCTTCTTTAGGAATAACAATTAAAATTAAACCAGGGAAATATAAGTCATAGCCTGTTTCTATATGAAGGGCAGCCTCGACTAGAATAAGAGGACTTTTTTGATAAAGGGCTTTTCGTATTTTCTTGCCTAAGTTTTTTCTTGTTTGGTGATGGCTTTCTTTTTCTAACCAAGTTTTTTCTTGTTTGTGATTAAAGATAATAGAGGCCAATTTTTTACGGTCAATGCCGGTATTAGTTTTAAGCTTAGAGCCATAACGTTTTAAAATTTTGTAATAAAGAGTTTGTCCTGGGGTGTAGAGTTTTTTGGCTTCTTTATCAGCGTTAAGTATAGTCGCTCCTAGACTTTTAAAAAAATCGCCCACCGTTGATTTGCCGGAGGCAATGCCTCCGCTTAGGGCCAAGAT
>JAGRNM010000325.1 GCA_020440745.1 Deltaproteobacteria bacterium | reverse complement strand
AAGATAGCTCCCAACTGTCTAGGATCCTCAAAAAAATAAAAACCCGTTACCTCCTTGGCCCAAAAAGCCCCCGTTAAAATCCCTAGACTTAACAAAAGAAACCCCAAAAACAAAGCCTTAGCATGCAATTGCTCTAAAACATCTAAACTAGGAAAACGTAAAAAAACCTTAGGTAATACTTTATATTTTAATTGAAACTCTTCAATTAAAAAAAGAAATCCTAGAACAAAACTAAAGGCAAAAAGCGCAAAGGCTAAAAAACTAAAGACCAAATGAACACTAGCCCAGGGGGTATTTAAAAGGCTCGACTGCTCGATAAAGTTTCCTTGTTTAAAATGGGAGAGGATATAAAAAGCGTGGATCAAGGGCAAGATCAGCGCCCCAACCAGGGAAAGCTTAATCCAACGACTTAAGAGCAAAAGCGCCAAGCCCACGGCCCAGGCGGTGAATAAATAGGCGCTGGCTTCATCCACTAAAAAAGGTGGTCCGGACCGGACAAATTTCCAAAGCAAAAGAGCGCTGTGCAGTCCCCAAGCTAAAAGCATGGTCCGGTAAGCGTACTTGCTTAAAAGCCCCTTACTGAGGAGAAAACTCATAAAATACAAGAGCGCCGCTACAAAATAGAGACCAAAACTGGTATAGAGTAAAAAGTCCATGGAGCCAGAGCTTTAAGCTGATTTTTTAAAGAGATCAAGGGGCTTAAAATTGGAACGCTTATAGCTCTCCTTCGACAATATTTCTAAAATCTTCCATGACTTTAAGAAGGTCAGCCCCTGTCATTTCATCCAAATTGGCCTCTGCTAAAGAAGACCGATAAAATTTAGAATTAAGAAGGTTTTTTACAAAAGACTTTGCTTTGAAAGAATCATTTAAAAGAGGCATGGTATTTTCTAAAGATTGATGGCGCACAACGGTACTCAAGCCACTGATTAACTCACCCATCAAACTTAACATGCCCTCCTTAGACTCCCTGCCCTTTGGCTGTTCATGATTACAATGAAACCACATAATCTCTAATAAGGCCTGTTCTCCAGGTGAGAATTTCTGAATAGCCTTTTTAAATTTTATTCGCATGTTTGCAAAACGGATTTGCGCTTTAAGCCCCCCTGATTCCCAACCAATAGAATGTAAAAAATCATGCTTGGCAAAGTCACGACCATTACCAGTACCACCATCGTAATCAATTAATAAAAAAGGATCCACAAGACCAATAGGATGCAAGCCTACTACCCAAAGATCAGAAACACGACGGGGACTCCAATGTTCAAAACTAGGTATAAATAAAATGTGTCCAAAACGAATCTCTGCATTTTTAAAGGCTTCTTTTGTATAATCAGAATCGTTTTCATTTCCTGAGGAAACACCTACCAAACGGATATATTTGTCAGTCAATTGCAACAACTCAAAGTAACTTAACTCTTCCTGACAAGCAGCTTTAGATACCTGACCTTGCAAGGTTTTGATTTTATCACCTAAGCCAAGCAATAAAGGATGTTTACCTTTTTGGACCAAGACTAATTTATCTTTCATGGTCTCTAAGGTAGTTTTCTGATCCGAAACATCTACCAACTTCATTAACTGATCTCGAGGAGCTGTAGGAAAACGATAGCGCAGCTCCTGAGCCCAAGCCAGTCTTCTTGCCTCTGTTACAGAACCTGTCAGTAAAGTTGCCGCCTCAATAAATTGATTTCTTTCATCACGGAATTTTCTTTCTAAAAATCTTTCAGGCTCACCAAAAACTTCCTCCCCCGCATAATAAGCTCTAGCCGTAGCCAAAGTAATATCTTCTAGCTTTAAAGGCTTAGTTGCTTCTTCTTCTACTGGTTTAGCTTCTTGGGGCCCTTCAATATCATGAACCAAAGCACTAGGAAGAGCTAAGGCCGAAG
>JAGRNM010000324.1 GCA_020440745.1 Deltaproteobacteria bacterium | reverse complement strand
CCTCCCCAAGTAATTAATCCAAGATAACAAACAACAATACCAATAAAAAAACCAAAAAAGACCGTCTTAGCTAAGCCAGAACCAAAATCAATGAGACGTACTGTATCAAAAATCTGATCCATAAAATACTCAGTCTCTACTCCCGTCTCCGACACACTAATCACTAGAGAGCCTAAAATGCCTATTATATCAGCTAAAACCGTCAAAATAGGCGTACACAAAATACAAGCTAAAACCCGTGGCACCACTAATTTCTTAACAGGAGAAGCCCCCAAGGCTTCAATAGCCATAACCTGTTCTGTGACATTCATGGAACCAATCTCAGCTGTAATACCTGCGCCAACACGAGCTGCCACCATCAAGGCAGTCAACACCGGTCCTAGCTCTCTAGTAATCGCAATACCAACAATCTGTCCGGTATAAAGCTGCAAACCAAAACGTTCTAAGCCAACAATAAACTGTACTGCAATTACCAAACCGGTAAAAAGAGCAATCAGGCTAGTCAGGGTCAAGGACTGCACTCCCACTGACTCAATCTGCTTAATTAACTCTCTAAAAGGAAAATAACGGGTAAAACATTGTCTAAAAAAATCTTTGGATAGATAAACCAAACCACCGACATAAGACATACCTTTTAAGACAAGGCTATCGTCCTTTACATGTTTATCTTGGTCACTCATAAAAAACCTCGAAAGACAAAACCTTTAAAAAATTCTTCAAAATCTTTTCTAACTTCTCTTTGGATTTCCACTGGCAGAGAACCCTGATGAATTAGAAAAAAATCAAAAAGACAGGCGTCTTTTTTAATAACCACCAAATCTAAATCTACCCTCACACCATCTAACTTAGCACTCGCCCAAGTACGCAAAGCTTCTCGATGATCTATACTAAAAGACTCTTGATGACTGATCTCTAAATTTTGCAAACCAGGAAATAAATGCTTAGTAAGCATCTTAAGAGGAGAGTCATTATAAGCCTGATCACAAAAAGCAGCTGTTGCCATGGTAGAGCCTGAGTCCTGATGATAAAAGGCCACCGTTGCTGACTGTAATTTAAACAACTGCCAATCGGAAGAAACTTCTCCTACTTCATAGAAAGATTTCTTCATCAAAACTCTGCCCGGTTCATAGCCCCTTACCTTACCAGAGTTCTTGACTCCACCCAAACAGGAGGCCAAAACCAAGAGGAAAAATAAAGGCAAAAACTTAAGACTTTTTAAAAATTGGAAAACTGTCATAAATAAAATAATAAACTTAAAAATTATTTTTTTAACTTAATTAATAAAGACCTTAACCTATGGACTTACTCAGCTCCTACGAAAAAATCAAAGATAGAATCCAAAATACCTGTGAAAAAACCAAAAGACAGCCTCAGAGTCTATGCCTCATTGCGGTCAGCAAGAAACAAAGTCCAGAAAAAATCTTAAAACTAGCACAAGCAGGCCACCGAGACTTTGGCGAAAACTATGTGCAGGAATGGCAAAAAAAAGTCCTATGGCTACAAGAACACGACCCCCTACTTGCTTCCAAAATTCGCTGGCATTTTCTAGGGCCCCTACAAAGCAACAAAGTTAAATATATAGCCGACCAAATCACCTATCTACACACCTTAGACAGTTTAAAATTAGCAGAAAAACTCTCTCAAAAGATAAAAAAAACACAAAAAATCTTAATTCAGATCAAACTAGGAGAAGAAGACTCCAAATCGGGCATCCAAGCCGAAGAAGCCCTTCCATTGATTCAAAAAATAGAAAATCTCCCCAACTTAAAAATAACCGGACTAATGAGCCTACCCAAACCTGGCCCTACAAAAGAAACCAGAACCTACTTTAAACAACTCAAAAGCCTGCTTGACGAAATACGTCCCAAACTGCAAAGCCCAGAAGACTTTCAAGAAC
>JAGRNM010000323.1 GCA_020440745.1 Deltaproteobacteria bacterium | reverse complement strand
CTCATGTTTTCGATTAATCCAGCTAGAGGGACGCGGACTTTTTCAAACATAGCCACCCCTCGTACCACATCGGCTAGGGCTACTTCTTGGGGAGTGCTCACAATCACAGCTCCGCTAATAGGTAACATCTGGGCAAGAGAAAGTTGGGCATCGCCCGTACCCGGAGGAAGATCCATGATTAAAAAGTCTAATTCTCCCCAATCCACATCAAAAATAAACTGCTGTAACATGCGCCCAACCATAGGACCGCGCCAGACAGCGGCGTCTTCAGGCTTCATTAAATAACCAATGCTAATGGTTTTGAGTCCGTATTTTTCTAGGGGAAGCATTTTCTTTTTTTGTTGATCCACTAGGGGAGGGGTATTTTGTAGAGCCATCAGGGTAGGAATACTGGGGCCATAAATATCTGCATCTAGTAGGCCCACTTTATAACCGGCTTGCACCAAGCTTAGGGCTAGATTGACGGCTACCGTGGACTTACCAACCCCTCCTTTGGCGCTGGCTACAGCCACCAGGTGTTTGACGTTTTCTAAGCGACTAATAGGAGGTCGGGGGGCTTGTTGGGGATGATTTTCTGGCATAATTTTTTCTTTATATTTAAAGTTTAAAGCTTGAAAAACTAGAGGGGGATTAAGCCACTTGCTAATTGAAATCAAGTATTAGAGACTTAACTATGATGAAAAAAGAAATTTATTTAGATTATCAGGCCAGCACGCCGGTGGATCCTAGGGTCTTGAAGGCCATGCTGCCTTATTTTGTGGATTTTTTTGGTAATGCTGCCAGTGTGCATCAGCAGGGTTTGCAAGCTAAGGCAGCGGTGGAGCATGCTCGTTCTCAAGTGGCTAAGCTTTTGGGTGTGGAAGCTTCAGAGATTATCTTTACCAGTGGTGCTACCGAGTCTAATAATTTGGCTCTCTTAGGTCTTTTTAAGGCCTTTCCTCAAAAAAAACATTTTATTACTGCGGTGACAGAACATTCTTCTGTTTTAGAGACGGCTGCTTATTTAGAAAGTCAGGGAGCGGAGTTTAGTTATTTAGCTGTTAATAAAATGGGTCAGGTGAATTTGGAAGAGCTTAAAAAAAGTATCCGGCCCGATACCTTAGTCATCAGCTTGATGGCTGCCAATAACGAAATCGGTACTCTCCATCCTTTAAAAGAAATCGGACAAATTGCTAAAGAGGCAGGAGTTTTTTTCCATAGTGACGCTGCCCAGGCTGTAGGTAAAATTCCCTTGGATCTTAAGAGACTTGGAGTGGATTTATTAAGTCTTTCTTCCCATAAGTTTTATGGACCCAAAGGGATTGGGGCTCTTTATCTTAATCAAGATCAGCCTCTTTTAAAGCTTAAGCCCATTTTATATGGTGGGGGTCACGAAAAAGGCTTAAGATCAGGCACCTTAAACGTGCCCGCCATTATGGGCTTAGGAGAAGCAGCTAGGCTTAGCGAAGAATTAATTCCTGAAGAAAGTAAGCGGCTACAAAATGATCGTGACCAGCTCTGGCAGGATTTACAAAAAGAAATCTCCGGTTTAAAACTCCATGGCAGTTTAGAAGATAGACTTCCCCATAACCTTAATTTTAGTGTGAAGGGGCTTTCTGCTGAGAGGATGCTGATGGAGCTTAAAGGCAAGTTGGCTTTGTCCACGGCCTCTGCTTGTACCAGCGCTCAAACCAAGCCTTCCCATGTTTTAAAGGCCTTGGGCCTTTCTTCGGAAGAGATGAAAGGCTCTCTTCGCCTGTCTTTAGGGCGGATGACTTCTTCTCAAGAGCTTTCTATGATCGTAAGAATTTTATCAGAGACAATAGATAAACATCGTCAAAGCGTTTGATATTTGCATGCTTTTTGATTCAAAAAGTTTGATTTTTGGATTTCATCTTTTTCAAATATAAAAAAAAAATA
>JAGRNM010000322.1 GCA_020440745.1 Deltaproteobacteria bacterium | reverse complement strand
CCAAGGTTTTTTAAAACAAAGATAACCGCCTTCTTCCAGCTCACAAGGCTTGCCTTCTTCATCTAGGATTTCTGGCTCAATCCCAAAAAAAGGTGTGCCGGCCACTCCTGGCTTCATGGGCATAGCTCCGGGAAAAGTACTGAGCAAGATGCCTCCCGTTTCGGTTTGCCACCAAGTGTCCACAATGGGACAAGTGCCGCCACCAATTTTATTAAAATACCAAAACCAGGGCTCGGGATTAATCGGTTCTCCCACTGTACCCAGTAGTTTTAAAGAAGAAAGATCATGAGCTTCCGGCCAATGGTCTCCTTCTCTCATTAAGGCCCTAATGGCCGTGGGTGCAGTATAAAAAGTCGTGACCCGGTGACGTGCAATCATCTCCCAAAAACGATCGGGCTTAGGGTAAGTGGGCACGCCTTCAAACATAAGACAAGTAGCTCCATTAAGCAAAGGACCATAAACCAAATAACTGTGTCCCGTAATCCATCCAATATCAGCGGTGCACCAATAAATATCTTCAGGCTGATAAGCAAAAATATACTTAAAAGTAGTAGCCGTATAGACCATGTAACCACTGCTTGTGTGCAAGACTCCCTTAGGCTTACCTGTTGAGCCACTCGTATAGAGGATAAAAAGCGGGTCTTCCGAATCCATGCTTTCTGCTGGACATTGAGAAGACTGCTTAGACACTAATTGTTGCCAATCAAGGTCTCGACCTTCTTGCATAGAGATAGCCTGATTGGTTCTTTTTAAAACTAAACAAGCTTTAATGGCATGACCCTCGGCCTGACAAAGTTTTAATGCCTCATCCGCGGTAGCTTTTAAGGCTACCGTCTTAGCTCCTCTAAAAAGTCCATCGGCCGTCAGCAAAAAATCCGCCCGACAGTCCAAGATCCTATCCTTTAAAGACTCCGCACTAAAACCTCCAAAGATCACATTATGAATCGCCCCCAAACGGGCACAGGCAAGTAAACTAAAAGCCAACTCTGGCACCATCCCCAAATAAATACCCACACGGTCGCCTTTTTTAATACCCATGGCCTTGAGCGCATTGGCCAGACGCCCTACTTCTTCATGCACTTGCTTGTAAGTAAACTCCCGCACTTCCCCAGGCGCGTTAGCTTCCCAAATCAGTGCTTTTTTATCCCCTTGACTCTCCAAATGCCGATCAAGACAATTAAAAGCTAAATTGGTTTTTCCCTCCAAAAACCAAGCATGACGCACGCTGTCTTTCCAATCCCACTGACAGACTCGGGTATAAGGTTTAAACCAATGAAAATCCTTAGCCACCCCATCCCAAAAAACTTCTGGAGACTTGACAGAAGTCTCATAAAGCTCCTGATAAGCCTTAAAACTTTGCAAATGGGCGCCTAAACCTTTAGTATTGGCCAACTCCACGACTTGATCTTGGCCAGAAATTTTTTCAAAAGAATGGCTAGACATAAAACTCCCCCTTTTTAATTTTTATAAAATCTTTAAACGAACTAAGAGTTTTAATAGCTTAATGCAAGTTTTACTGCCGATTTTTACAACCTTATTGACTCAAGCTCGTTTAATTAAAAAAAAAGAAAGGCCTTTATGAACGTTGCTTTTTTTCTCCTTCCTAAAGAGGAGGTTCTTTATCTGTCTTTAAAATCTAATATTAAAGAAGCCCTAGAAAAAATGGCCACCCACCGTTATTCGGCTATTCCTATTTTAGATGAGGAAGGTAATTATATTGGTACGGTCACCGAGGGAGATTTTCTTAGAAAAATCAAAAACACACCCGGTGCCACCTTGGAAGATATCCAAAGACAAAACCTAAGCGAAGTCCCTAGACAAAGAGTCAATCAAACCGTCTCTATTGACGCTCATATTAAAGACCTCCTTTCCCTATCCATTAACCAAAACTTTGTACCAGTCTTAGATGATAAAAAACACT
>JAGRNM010000321.1 GCA_020440745.1 Deltaproteobacteria bacterium | reverse complement strand
GAAAAAGCGCTTAAGCTGATAAGGGCTTAAGCGCTTTTTTGTTTTTAAAACTTTTAAGTAGCGTCAAAAATTTTAAACCTTGTCATTTTAGCACTTAATCGCTAGCCAGTTTTTTATTATTTTTTAAAAGGAGAACTTAACGATGGCCTATTTTTCCTCTAAAGAAGAACTAAAAAAAGTTTTAGGCGGTTTTTTTAAAGAGCTAGTAAAACATCCTGAGATTGGGCCTAAGCTTAAAAAATCCGGACTTAAACTCCAGTTTGCCTATACTCACCCTGAGCTAAGTATTTCTGTGGATTTATCTCAAGAGGACTCTCCGATTACTTTTGACGATCAAGCCTTTAAGCCCGATGTTAAAATGAGTATGAAGGCTGATATTGCCCATCGTTTTTGGTTTGGTAACATTAATCTTTTGGCGGCCTTGGCTAAAAAAGACATTGTCGCTAAGGGTCCGATTCCTAAAATTCTAAAACTACTCCCAGCGGTTAAGCCTGCTTACAAACTTTATCCTGAGTATCTACAAAAACACGGTTATGATTCCTTCATGATTTAAGTCTTTATCAAAGGAGCCTTTAAAAATGAATTATGATCTAAGTGCAGAGCAAGAAATGTTAAAGAAGACGGTGCGCGACTTTGCCGAGGGAGAAATCAAACCTGTTCGTCAAAAACTAGATGAAAAAGAAGAATTTAGCCTAGAGCTTACCAAAAAAATGGGCCAGTTGGGACTTTTTGGTATGATGGTCAGTCCTGAGTATGGAGGTCAAGGTAGCGACTATCTTAGTTATTGTATTGCTGTAGAAGAGATTGCCCGAGTAGACGGTTGTCAAGCCGCCACTGTAGCAGCAGAAAACGCTCTTGGAATCATGCCTATCTACCACTGGGGCACAGAGGCACAAAAAAAGAAATACTTGCCTAGCCTTTGCCAAGGAGAAAAACTTTGGGGCTTTGGGCTGACAGAGGCCAATGCAGGTAGTGACGCGGGTAATTCTAAGACCACTGCTAGGTTAGAAAATGGTGAGTGGGTTATTAATGGTAGTAAGATTTTTATTACCAATGCGGCTAATCCCATGACCGCTGGTGTGACGGTACAAGCAGTGACAGGTGACGGAGGTTCGGGAAAAAAGCGCATGAGTTGTATTATTGTGGAACAGGGCACCCCTGGTTTTACGGCAAGAGAAATGCATGGAAAACTTTGCTGGCGCAGTTCCAATACCGCTGAACTTTATTTTGAAGACGTTAGGGTACCTGAAGAAAATCTCTTAGGTCAAAAGGACCAGGGTTTTCCCATGATGTTGGCTACCTTGGATGCAGGTCGTCTAGGCATTGCCGCTATGGGAGTAGGGGGTGCCCAGGGAGCCTTTGAAGCGGCTTTAGAGCATGCTAAGGTAAGAGAGACTTTTGGAAAACCTTTGTGTAAGCATCAAACCATTGCTTTTAAATTAGCGGATATGGCCATGGAAATAGAATTGGCTAGGACTTTACTTTATAAAGCTTGCTGGCTGAAGGATCAAGGTCGCCCCTTTGGTAAAGAAGCCAGCATGGCTAAACTCTATGCTAGTGAAGTTATGAACCGAGTCGCCGACCAGGCAGTACAAATCTTTGGTGGTTATGGTTTGATGGAAGAATATCCTGTCGCCAAATTCTTTCGCGATCAAAAACTATTAGAGATTGGTGAGGGCTCTAGCGAGGTGCAGCGCATTGTAATTAGTCGTTATTTGGGCTGTTAAAATCTTTAATCTCTTGTAACTGATCAACAATTTTTATGCTATCTACGTACTAGATAAACTAGTATCCTTATTTAAAGTCCGTGATTACTTCCTTTGCATGTAAGGAAATAGAGAAAATTTGGCAGGGCTATTTTTTTCGTAGATTTCCTAAAGAGATTCAGAAAAGAGCTTTAAGAAAATTAAGGCTCTTAGATGCT
>JAGRNM010000320.1 GCA_020440745.1 Deltaproteobacteria bacterium | reverse complement strand
ACATGGCCAGTTGTTTTGATCTTGTTAAAAAAAATTAGCGAACACGACCCATTTTTTTAAGGGCTCGTTTGCGGGCAGAAATTTTTTGGCGCTTA
The DNA here is from genome assembly GCA_020440745.1 of Deltaproteobacteria bacterium. Taxonomy (GTDB): domain Bacteria; phylum UBA10199; class UBA10199; order DSSB01; family DSSB01; genus JAGRNM01. Next base: position 1,833 of record JAGRNM010000320.1, on the reverse strand, counting down.
CGTTTTAGAGAGGGTTTTTCATAAAATTCTCTTTTGCGAAGTTCGGAGAGTAGGCCGGATTTTTCGCATTGTTTTTTAAAACGTCTAATAGCGGATTCAAAAGATTCGCCTTCTTTAACACGAACACCTAACATATTGGATCACATTCCTTTCGTTGATTTTTTTTGCAGCCTTGTAGTTTATCGTAAATTCTTTTTTAAGACAAGGGGCAGAGTTTCTAGGGCGAAATAGCCCTAGAAGTCAAGCTTGGGCTGATTTTTTAACTATTGGAAATCTTTAGAAAAAAAGATCTTAGGAATAAACCTTGTCCTCTTCAAAGACTTTTTCTCCCACTTCTACTAGTTGGTCTCCCTCTAATTTATAAAAAAAGCAGCTTCGGTAGCCTACGTGGCAGGCGGCGACATTTTGTTTTACTTTCATCAAAACGCAGTCTTTGTCGCAGTCAAAGTAGATTGTTTGAACTTCTTGGGTGTGGCCGCTGGATTCGCCTTTGATCCAAAGTTTGCCTCGGGATCTAGACCAATAGGTGGCGATTTTGCTTTCTAGGGTTTTGGCAAGGGATTCCCGATTCATGTAGGCTACCATGAGGACTTCGCCGGTTTGGTAGTCTTGGGCAATGGCGGGGATGAGGCCTTTGTCATCGTATTTTAGTTGGTCTACTACTTGGGTATTCATGATTTTCCTTAGTTTTTTTGGATGGATTGTTTTTAGAGCTTTCTAACCAAAACTCCTTGTTTGGCCAAATAATCTTTTACTTGTCCTACAGTGTATTTGCCAAAGTGGAAGATAGAGGCAGCCAGGGCTGCATCGGCTTGTCCCGTTTCTAGGCCTTCGTAAATATGTTCTAGTGTGCCTACTCCGCCGGAGGCCACTACAGGGATGTTGAGTTGTGTATTAATTGTTTTGAGCAGTTTAATATCATAACCCGCTTGGGTACCGTCTCGGTCCATGCTAGTTAGCAGGATTTCTCCGGCGCCTAGTTCTTGCATTTTTTGGCACCACTGGATGCCATCCATGCCTCGGGGTTTTCGTCCTCCATGGGTGTAGACTTCCCAGCTATTTTCTTTTTGTTTAACATCAACGGCTATTACAATGGTGGAGCTGCCAAATTTATCAGCGGCTGCTCTGACTAAGTTAGGGTCTTCTACCGCAGCGGTATTAATAGCTACTTTATCAGCGCCGGCTTTAAGAATTTTGCGAATATCTTCTAAAGTCCTCACGCCTCCGCCTACGGTGAGTGGCATAAAACAATGTTCGGCAGTTTTTTCGACTACTTCTAAAATAATATTTCGTTTGTCGCTACTAGCAGTGATGTCAAGAAAAGTGACTTCGTCAGCGCCCTGGCGTTCGTATTCTTGAGCTACTTGGACAGGGTCACCAGCATCTCTTAGGTCTACAAAGTTGGTGCCTTTGACGACGCGGCCGTCTTTGACGTCTAGGCATGGAATGATTCTTTTTGTAAGCATGTTTGGTTTAAGGTTTAAAGTTCAAGGGCTTCTTTTAAATTTAATTTACCTTCATAAAGAGCTTTGCCCGTGATGACGCCCATTAAGTTGGGATGTTTGAGGGCTTTTAATTGCTTTAAGTCTTCTAGACAGGAAATTCCTCCGGAGGCAATGACAGGAATAGGGCTTAGATCCAGAGCCTCTTGTAAGGCTTCTAGATTAGGGCCGCTCATCATGCCGTCTCGGCTAATATCGGTAAAAATCAGACAGCCTACTCCTTGGAGGGGGGCTTTTTGTAGGTAGTCTTTTAGGCTTTGGCTGACGGTTTCGGTCCATCCTTGGATGGCAATTTTTCCTTCTTTGTTGTTCAGGCCTAGGGCCACTTGTT
>JAGRNM010000031.1 GCA_020440745.1 Deltaproteobacteria bacterium | reverse complement strand
TAATTGTAAAATAGTCGGAAAAAGATCAACGCTTCTTAAAACAGGACGAGTCACCGACACACTAGAAAAGAAAGGAATGAGCATGTGTTCTTCTATCAGCCCTCCATGGCTACTTTTATGTTCGGGATGCTCAAAACGCTTTCTTAGATCATAACCCTTGCTTGCGCTAATAATGACATCTCCTGTCCGGGAAGAGCGGAAAATTTGAGCTATCTGGACCAGGCTATCAGGATAAGTAGTCGCTTGAGTCTTGACTAAGGCTTCTTCAAAACTCCAGTTACCTTGGACTTGGTTTAGTTTTAAAATATCACCTTTTAAGTTTTCAAATTCTACTTTTTCTTGTTTTTCTCTCAGCTTAAGAGAGCCTTCACGACTTAAGACATAGACCCAATCACTCTCTCCTCTTAACAAAATCAAATCTACAGCAGGTTCTTCTAATAAATGATTAAGCAGTTGAGGGTAGTAAGCCTCCAAGGCTTCTTTATTAAGTTTTTTATCCCAAGATTCTCCTTTAAAATAAAGGTGAAGCATGCCATTGCCCGAAACCATACTAGCTACTTCAAAACCCTTTTTTAAAATTTTAGGATAATAAAAAACTTTATAACCTTTTTCTTCTAGAGAGGATGCTACTCCAAAATGCTCTCTTGTTTCGCTAAGACCATGATCGCTAATAATAAAAAAAGCTGTTTCTTCGTACTTTCCTTGTGATTTAAGTTCTTGGGCCATTTGACCAATGGCAAAGTCAATATATTCATAAGACTTAATACTCTGAGGATGTTTTGGATAACTCAAGTGTGAGTATTCATCGATACCTGGAAAGACTACAAATAAAAACTCAAAATCCTTCTTTAAAACTGATAAACTTTTTTCTAAAGCCGCTTCGTCGACTAAATGCCACCGGTCTGTTAAATGAGCATAATACCAATACCACATGCGCATATGTGCTGTTACGTTATTAGAAAGAGAAACTCCTCTGTTAACTGAACTAAATATATTATAAGAATGATTAATAGAATCAAATAGAGTTGTTAGATCGGGCTTCATATCCCGATTCATTAAAAAACTTTCTAAGCCAACGTAACTTCTAAAACGCTCTAAAGAAAAACCACCTTTGGCATAACGGGCCTTATCAAACCACCTGATTCCAGGCACATTACAAGTACCAGGAAAACAACCCGTTAAAAAAGGCATATAAGCCGGACCTGTAGTAGAAGGAAAAACACTAATTCCCTTAGCATAAGCTCCTTCACTTAAAAAAACTTCTTGTAAGTGAGGTAATCTTTCGCTCTCTAATAATTCCTTAAAAATATCATAACGAGCCCCGTCTGCTAAGATTACAATGAAACGTTGTTTTTGAAGAGAAGCCATCCCAATAGATCCAATAAGCGTATTTAGTACAAAGACAAAAACTAACTAGCTCTTTTCTTTTCGAGCTCTTTTAATTTTTTTTCCATTCTGGCCACTAGACCAGAAAAACCGTTTTGTTTAATAATTTTATCAAATTGGTTGGCATAATTAGATACCAAAGCAGCACCATCGACCTCTAAGTCATAAATTTTCCAACCATTAGAACCATTTTTTAAAAAGTAATTAATCTCAATACTTACATTTTTTTCCGGAACATCAACAACCGTACGGCTTGCTGCCTTACGACGACCATCGATATACTCATCACCTTTATATTTTACATCATAAGGTTTACCCGCTGCCTTACTTTGTTCTCTAGCTGATAATGCCCTTGTTTCCAAAAGGCCCTTCATTAGGCTTACAAAATGAGATCTTTGTCCCTCGCTTAAAGCTTTCCAATGATGGCCTAAGGCAAGGCGACAAAGTTCTGCTACATCAAAAGTTGTCTCCAATATTTGTTTTTTTAGCCGGCTATTTTCTTCTTTTTGCTGAGGAGTTAAATTATCACCCACATGATAGGCATCCATTTCGTTTTCCATCTCCTGAATAGCACGGGTAGGACTTCCTTCTGGAGCCAAGACATGGGTTTCTGAACTTTTTTTAGCACCTTTGACGGCTGCTTTAATTGGAAAAGAAGGAAGTAAAAGCAAAATAATAAATAAAAAATAAGGAATCGTTTTTATTTTTTTTGTATTGGGGTTCATAAACATCCTTGTTTTTAAACTATAATAAAGTCTAGATTTTGATCTAAACTAGCTAAAACAAACGGACCAGACTTTCAAAAAGATTTTTATAAAAAAAACCTATTCGGAATATTTTCTAGCAAGACGGCCTGACTTTTCTTCTAATTCAGCCACCGCCATATTATAATTTAAAATAGCCTCAAAATAGCGACCTCGAGTCAATAAATAGGCTTGGAGGGCTTCGGAATAAACCTTTTTGTCTCCTAAACCAATATCTAGATTACTTTTAGTCAAAAAAACATATTGCCTAGCGGTTTTCATGGCTTCTTTTTGATTTTCTAAACTTTTTTCTCGATGCTTAACATTAAGATAGGCTTTTTTAAGCTCTAAATCCAAACCTTCTAAGGCCACCGATTGTTGCAAGGCTACCTTGAGATAATCGGCCTCCGCTTGCTTAATTTTGGCATAAGAACGATTAAAATTGAGATTACCCTTAATACGCAAACCAGCCCCTGCTCTCTGAAAATTAAAGGGATCATTAAAGTCATCGGTTAGAGTAAGACCGCGAATACTATTACTGGTGACACCAAACTCATAAAAGGCGCCAAAACCTATATCAGGAGCAAGGTTTCGTTTTTCCAACCTCCATTGTAACTCTTTAGCTCGCAACCCTACTTTAAGTAGTCCTCTCTGACTTTGGTATCGCTTGGCATCTTTAAGGTAAGCTTCCAAAGGTTCTAAGGTATACTCTACTCTTTTTAGATGTTTCTCCTGCAGATCAAGTTTGACTTGAGGACCCAAACCCAACTGAATCCTCATAGCCTCCAAACCCAAAGAGGCTTTTTGGTCAATTTCATAAAGTCGATTTAGGATTTCAAAGTGATAGAGTTTAAGTTTAACAATTTCGACAGGATCTTGTTTCTTCTGCTTTTCTTTACGTTCAATTTCTGAGGCTAAGTGTTTTTTTGCATCGCCAAGCAGACTTTTCATTTCATTGGCTAATAAGATGCCATAATATAATTTTTGAGTTTTTAAAAGCTGCTCTCCTTTGGACTCTGTTTTTTTGAGTTCCTCTGCCAAAATACCTTCTAGTGCCAAGTTTTGAGCTAAAGCAACTTTGCCAAAAGTAAAAACAGGAATCCCAATACCGACCTTACCCCTTTGAAAGAAGGTAATATCCCCCTCTATAAAGCTACGCACGGCCCGATCTACATCCCTAGGAGCTGGCCCACTTAAAAATTCGTACTCCAAAATAGGCAAGCCGCCAACCTTGGCTTCTCTAAGACGATAACGGGCTTTTAAGATTTCAAAATCTTGAGCTATTAATTGTTTGTTATTTAAAGCCGTCAGTTGAAGACATTGATCTAAGTCTAAGCTTTGTTCAAAAAGATAGTCCCGTTCTTCTTCAATAAGGGGCTGCTCCTCAAAAGGCAAATCCAAAGAGCTCTCCTCTAACTCTTCTTGCGCATGTAAAGGAGTCAAAAAATTAAAAAGTAAAAGTAAAATGAAAATTGGAAAAAAATAAGATTTCACAAGTTTTAAAATTTTAAATCAAAAAGCCTATTGGGATAAAGCTAAGTTACAAATTTAGTACAAAGCAGAAGGACTACCCGGAAGACTTAAGAAAAACTCAGTCCCCTCTCCGGAACGCCACTCAACACCTAAAAAACCTCCCTGACTTTTCACTAAGTACTTTAGAAGACTAAGAAAAATATCCAGGTCTTCATCTAAGGTGTCCTCATCTCTCTTCAAGGCTCTCAAGAGCCTTTTTTCCTCTTCCTCTTCTAATTCCAAACGGGAATCTCTCAACCAAAAACCAACTCGGATACCTTCTTGCTTGGCCCTAATACTGACTTGCCCTTTTTGACCACCAGAAAATGAAGCCACCCGGGCCAAAAAACACTCAAAAATCTTTAAAAAACGACTCCTTACTCCATAAATTTTTAGATCTTGGGCTAGCTCTACTTTTAAATAGAGACCTAAATGCTTAAGCTTAGACTCCCATGAAGCTAATAAAGTTTCTAAAAGACCATTCACTGGTAAGGGTTCTAAAACAAGGGAGTCTTCTTCTTCCTTTAATTTTTCTAAAATTAAAGCCTGCTCTACTTTGTCTTTTAGTTCTCCAATACCATCTTTTAACATTGGCAAATAGGACTTAGCCTTTTCTAAAAAAGTCTCCTCACCAATTACCTGGATCAACATAGTACTTAGTTCTTCCATGTTGGATAGTGGTTTTCTAAAATATTTGGCAATCTCTTTAAAAAGACTCTCTCGGTTGTTCTTAGCCTTTTCTTTTTCTTCCTTTAAAAGATGATTTTGGGCTTTGAGTTGATAAAATTTGACCTGAAGACTTAATAAAGGCGCCCATAGTTTTTCAGAAACTCTTGGCTCTTGACCAGGCTTTTCTAATAAAGCGACAAATCCCAAAAACTCTTCCCCCTGCTTTAAAGGCACTAGTTTTGAAGAACTCGTGTGAGTAAAAAGCTTAAAACTAGCTTCTTTTAGGTCAATTAAATGGGAGTTTTCCTCTATTTTTTTGTAAAAAAGACTCTCTCCGGTCTGAGCCATATATTGAACAGCAGCATCTTGTAAGGGCAAGTCTCTACTAAAAGGCTTAGTCCCCAAGGCGTAGCTTAAGCTTAAACAATCGTCTTGTTCTTTAAGCCAAAGTTGACAGGACTTTTCTTGCCAGTCCTCGCTAAGCCAAAGAAAAAAATCTCTACAAAACTCTTTCAGATTTTCAGATTGGCGGCTGATTTCTAAAAGATGCTCAAAAAGGCCAAAGTCCTCTTTAGATTTAGAAGTAAAGAACTTCATTAAAATCCTTAACTAAAAATCGAATAAGTCACCCAAGAAGCAACATAAGCTAAACTACTCATGATGACAAACATAAGCATAGGATATTTTAAAGAAGCTGTTTCTCGATAAACAACTACCAATGTAGACAAACACTGCATAGCAAAAATAAAAAAGACTAAAAGACTTAAGCCCGTTGCTGTAGACCAACGACCTTTAATATGTTCACTTAAATTTTTTATTTGGACTTCTTCACCCTGATCAGAGTCCTCAACGGCATAGATGGTGGCTAAAGAACCCACGATAACCTCCCTAGCTACAATCCCTGTTAAAAGACCAACAGCAATTTTATCATCAAAACCCAAGGGCTTCACTAAAGGTTCCAAAAACTTACCCGCACGGCCTGCATAACTTTGGTCTAAACTAGGGGATTTGCCAAAATCATTTTTAGGATAGGTAGAAAGAAACCAAATAGCCAAAGAGGCTGCTAAAATAACCGTACCCGCTCGCTTTAAAAAAATTAAAGCTCTATCCCATATTTTTAACAATACTGTCTTGAGTTGGGGAATTTTATAAGTAGGCAACTCCATTAAAAAAAGACCGTTAGCTTTTTGTTTCATTAGTTTTCCCAAAACCCAAGCAAGCGCCATTCCAGAAAGCGCACCAAATAAATAAAGACTTAAAAGCACCAATCCCTGTAGACGAAAAGGTCCCCAAATTTGAGTATTAGGCACAAAGGCGCCAATTAATAGAGCATAAACAGGCAAACGAGCACTACAAGCCATTAAAGGACTAATCATAATAGTCAAAAGACGATCCCTTTGGTTTTCGATAGTACGGGCTCCCATGATTCCGGGGATAGCACAGGCAAATGAGCTAAGTAGCGGAATAAAAGCCCTGCCTGTTAAGCCGACTTTTTTCATATGAAAGTCCATTAAAAAAGCCGCCCGCGCCATGTAGCCTGAGTCTTCCAAAAGAAAAATAACCAAAAACAAAAATAAAATCTGAGGCAAAAAAACTAAGACTGATCCAACCCCAGGCAAAACACCGTCTAAAATCAAACTTCCTAACCAAGAATTAGAGATGTAAGGAGAAATAAAATTTCCTAAACTAGCCAAATATCCTTCAATCCAAGACATAGGTAATTCAGACCAGCTAAAAATTCCCTGAAAAAGAATAGCCAAAAAAACATAAAGCAATAAAGTACCCCAAATAGGGTGTAAAAAAACCTTATCCAAACGCTTGGTCCACAAAGAATCCCCAATCGCCTTTGTTTGGACTTGGGACAAAACCTCGTCTACTTTTTGAAAACGAGCTTTGATCTTTTCTTTAGGATTTAAGTTTTCTATTTTTTCAGAAGCAACTAAGCTTGAAGAGTTTGTCTCTAATGACTTAGAAAGGGAATGAGCTATACCCTCTAAAAGTTCTTTAATACCCTGATTTTTAGTGGCCACGATGGGAAAAACAGGCAAATCCAAAATTTGGGATAATTTTTTATCGTCTAACTGAAGCCCCCTCCCCTTGGCTAAGTCCATCATATTTAAAGCCACTATCATGGGTAAGCCCAACTCCTTAACCTCCAAAAGTAAGGCTAGCTGCCGATCTAAAAGGGTAGCATCTAAAACAAATAAAATAAGTTGGGGCTTTAATCCTTCTCCAAAACCTTCTTGAAGCACTTTAATAGTGACTTCTTCATCAAGGGTTTTTGGATTTAAAGAATAAATACCCGGCAAGTCGACTAGACGATGAGTAGACTGATCTAGCAAAGTTAACTTGCCTTCTTTTTTTTCAACCGTGACCCCAGGATAATTAGCTACTTTATGCCGTAAGCCACTTAGTTGATTAAAAAGCACTGTCTTGCCACAGTTAGGAGAACCCACTAAAGCAATGTAGGGAGAGTCTTGCATATTTATGATAAAATCCTTACTCGTATTTGGCTAGCCTGTTCCCGACGAAGGGCTAAAAGAGAACCTCGAACTTGAATCGCAATAGGGTCTTTTCCAAAAGGAGCCTGATGGGCTAAAGTGACCTGAGCTTGGGGAGTTAAACCCAAAGTCCAAAAACGCTCAGCCAAAGGCTCATCGGACAAAATCTCTAAGATAGTAGCACTTTGTCCGGGTTTTAAATCATTTAAAGTCAGAAGATCTTGTGTCATGTGTTTAACCTATTTTTTGATTAGCAACTATTGATTGACCCAATAGCTTTTTATTCCTCCTGACACTTAGGACAAGCTCCATAAATTTCGTGACGATGGCTCACAATTTTAAAACCAATCTTCTTAGCCACTTCTTCTTGTCGTCTTTCAATGACTTCATCTTCAAACTCAGTAATATTACCACATTTAATACAAATCATATGATCGTGATGACCGCCGCCTGCTGGCTCAAAAAGACTCTGACCTTCTCCAAAGTGCCGCTGATGGGCTAGTCCTGACTCCTTTAATAACTTTAAGGCACGATAAACTGTCACATAACCCACCTTAGGGTCCTTTTTTTGTACTTCTACCAAGAGTTCTTCGATCTTAAGGTGGGTATTTAAGCTAAAAAAAGTCCTCGCAATCAGGTCCCTTTGCTTAGTCTGCTTAAGACCTTTCTTATGTAAATAGCCATAAAGGCGATCCATTAATGTATTAGTTTCTTCCATGATATTTGAAATTAACTTTCAATTAGGAGATAACACTCAAGGATCCATTGGTCAATGTGGAATTACAAAAAAATCTAGGCTTCTTAAGCAGCTTAAAGGTCGGAAAAATTAGGATAAGGTAATTGAGGGTTTCGGTAGAGCTCCATAGCCATCGGAAGGTATTTTTCTAGGTCTTTAGCTCTTTTTCCACTGGGAGGATGACTGGCAAAAATAGAACTTGCCTTTGGATTTTTTCTCTGAGCTGCCCTCTGCCATAGACGAACAGCCGCCCTTGGATCATAGCCAGCCTTAGCCATATAAAAAAGTCCTACGCGATCGGCTTCGCTTTCATGACGCCTAGAATAGGTGGGTACAAAGATCGTATAGCCCACTACAAAGACTGTGGAAAAAATATCACCTAAATCCTGATGGGCCTCTCCAATTGCTGTGGTGGCAACACTACCAGCTAGCCCTATGGTAATGTGAGTACTTAAGGATTCTGTGACATGCCTAGAAGTAGCATGGGCTATTTCATGAGCTAAGACGGCAGCAATCTCATCTTCGTTATCCTTTTTAACCAGCCCCTTCTCTTTATCCCAAAGTCCTCGATAAACCATGATCTTACCTCCAGGAGCACACCAAGCATTAACCACCGGAGAATCAGCTAAATGCACTTCGTAGGGAAAATCAGGCACATGTGATACTTTTGCCAAACGATGGACGATACGTCTAAGACGCTTTAATTGCTCTTCATCCTCATCAATTGAAACAGGTTTTTTATTTTCTCCTTCTTGGGCCTGTTTAAAAGCCTTAAGCTGGCTAGCTAAGACTTTTTCTCCTAAAGCAATCTCTTGTTGGCGATTAAACCAATTATAACTTTTTTTACCAGTAACAGGATCCTTAGAACATTGAATCAATAATAAACTAAACAGAAACAATGAAAGTGATTTTCTAAACATACAATCCACAAAACTTAAGAAAAAAACTAAAGATTATCTCTTTTTTAAAACTTCTTTTTTTAAAAAAGAAAACATGGATTACTTTTTAGTCAAAGATTTTAACTTACTCAAAGTAGTTAATTGATTACGACCTTGAGCTTTAGAATAATAAAGACATTGATCAGCTCTTTTAATCAGTTCCTGATTATCGGATAGATTGCCACCTTCTAAACTAGCTACCCCCAAACTAATAGTCACTTTAATTTCTTGTCCTTCAAAGGAGAAATTTTCTTTCTCAATCTCCTGACGGATTCTTTCGCCTAAAACAGCTGCTTGATCTTCTTTGGTTTCCCTCATTAATATTACAAATTCTTCTCCACCATAACGAGCAAATAAATCCTCCCGACGCACCAAGGATTGAGTAATGGCGCTAACCCTTTGCAAAACAAAATCCCCTGCCGGATGGCCATAAGTATCATTAATTTTTTTAAAATAATCGAGATCAAAAATAATTAAAGATAAAGGCATATTTCTACGTTTGGCATGGGAAAACTCATCTTTTAATCGATCTAAAAAAAATCGCTTCGTATAAGCTTGAGTCACAGCATCATAAAGAGCCATCTCATAAATACGACGGTGCACGTCGGTATCTATGGGATCTACATAAGCAAAACGCAAAACTGTCTGGGAACTAATTTGTATTTTATCATTGGCCTGTAAAGTATGGGATTGGACTCTTCTGCCATTGATAAAAGTGCCATTGGTAGATCCCATATCTTCGATCACAGCTACCTTATCCTGGACATTAATTTTAAAATGAATACGACTAATGGTTTCGTCCTGAATAGAAACGTCAGCTTCTTGAGAACGACCCCAAAGGCTCTCACCTTCCTCTAACAAAATTTGTTCCCCCATAGAAGGACCACCTAAAATATGAATGGCCGGCTCTTTTTCATCAATGCCCTCCATCTTAGCAAAACTAGCAATAATGGTTTCTTCACCGGGAGATTTACGATTAGTCATAAAACACTCCTAAGTTAAAGCAAAGGAAGCTTCAAAACTTAATTATCTAAAATGAAAGAATAAAAGCAAAACTAAAATTAAAGCAAGTAAGACTAAAGCTATTAGCCAAAACTTCCTAAATTTAGAGGAAAGAGGTTTTTCCTCTTCTTTAGCCTCAGCTTTAAGTTCCTCTTTAAATTCTTCCGCTAAGCCAGCCTCTAACTGAGCTGGGTCCAAGGACTCAACCCCTTCTTCAAAGACAATAGAACGGGTGACTTCACTCACCTCATCCATATCAATATCTTCAAACAAACTTTCTAGTTCTAAGGACTGTAGATCAACGACCGCTGTTACTTCTTTGCTGGGATCGCTTTCAATAAAAGTTCTTTCTTCTTCACCCTCTAAGATATCAAAATGAGTTTTTTCATAAGCTAGATCCCCGGTTCTATCTTCTTCTTCAAAAAAGTCTTGTAAGATCTCGGCTACCTTAGAAACTTTAAATTCTGGATAATGCTCTAAATTAAACTTGGTCAAAGCCAAAGAAAGCTCTTCGGCTTGAGAAAAACGCTCTCTAGGATCACGGCTTAAAGCCTTCATCACAATTTTATCCAAAACTGCCGGCACCTCGGCCCGATAAGCGCTAGGGGGATAAATTTGCATTTGCTGGACCGCTTCAACTGTCTTTGTATTAATAGATTTTTTAAATAATCTTCTTCCGGTCAAAGCTTCCCAAAACAAAACACCAGCAGAAAAAATATCACTCCTAGCATCCACTTCCTCTCCCCTTGCTTGCTCAGGGCTCATGTAAGCAAATTTACCTTTAAGCACTCCTTTTTCTTTTTCCCCCAATTTAGCAGCTACTTTAGCCACCCCAAAGTCCACAATTTTTACAGTGCCAGACTCTCCTAAA
>JAGRNM010000319.1 GCA_020440745.1 Deltaproteobacteria bacterium | reverse complement strand
AGTTTTTTTAGAGTCTAGATGATTAAAGGGCTCATCTAATAATAAAACTTGGGGTTGGCTTCTTAAAGCTCTGGCCAGTCCGCAGACTTGTTTTTGTCCTCCAGAAAGTTCATGAAAAGAGGCTCTCTGAATATTTTGTAAATTTAATATATTTAAAATCAACTCTTGCCAACCTTGCCATTTTTGAGCCTCTAAAGAGGGTTTAAATAATTGTCCCATTTTTAAAAAGTCTTGGACGTTTAAAGGAAAAAGCGGGTCTAGTTCTAGCTCTTGAGCTAAATAACTAAGGCGTATTTTATCTTGCCAAAGATAGGAGCCACTAATGGGGGGCTTAAGACCGGCTAGTACTTTTAATAAAGTAGATTTGCCCACGCCATTAGGGCCTCCTAAACTTAGGCTTTGTCCTGCCTCTAGTGTAAAGTCGATGGCAGGGGTTAGGGCTTGATGATGCCCGATGATGAGTTTTTTTACTTTTAACAACATGTTATTATAAATTTTCTGAGAGTTCTTTAATTAAGTTTTCAAAGTGCTCTAAGATGCCTTCTAAACTAACTTCTTGGATATCTACTGTGCTCACCAAGATTTTAATGCCGGTTTTGCTTTGAAGATAGTCCGGCACTTTTTTGGGGTAGTAAGAAGCCATGACAAGTAGGGGAATTTGTTTTGCCTGAATGAGTTCTACCAATTGTTTGCTATGTCTAGCATTGGGGGGAATGCCGGGTAAAGGTTCTACATAGGCGAGTACTTCTAAGCCCAACCAGTTTGCTAGATAGTTAAAGGTTTTGTGATAACTGATAATAGTTCTAGGTTTTCCCTGAATATTTTTTTCAAAAGTAGATTTCCACTCTTTAATTTTTTCTTGAAGCCTATTTTGTAATTGAATCCGATGGTTTTGGTATAAAGAAGCATGGTCGGGATCGATCTTGCTTAGTCGGTTTTCTATTAAACTAGCTATTTTAAGCAGGTTGCGTGGATCCAAAAGATAATGGGGATTACCCTGGGGATGGATATCTCCCAAGGAGCGATCCACGGTTCCTGTAGGTACATCTAGTGGAATAATGGCTTGGGAGGCGTCTAAGTAACCTTCTTGTCCTCTTTGGATTTTTGGGTTTTTAGATTGTAAAAGGATAGGATCTAGCCAAGCGTTTTCTAGTTCCATACCGTTGTGGATTAAGAGGTCTGCTCTGTTTAAGACTACTACGTAACTAGGTTTGGCTTCTAAAAAGTGAGCGTCTTGATTGCCTCGGGCAAGTGTTTTTACTTGTACTTGGTCTCCTCCGACTTCGGAGGCCAAAGCGCCTAAGCTTGGGAGTGTAGCCACAATATTAATTTTAGCTAAACTGGGAATAGGCTTTAAAATTAAAAAGCTTAAATTAAAAAGTATTATTAGTTTTTTCATTTTTTAATTCCTTATTTTTATTTTGTAACGCTTGCTTAAGTTGAAATAGTGATTTGAGTTGTTTTTCCTTGTTTAAAAAGGATGGGCACCGTGGGGTCCCATGGTAAAAATCCACTGCAAGAGTCCGGCGTGATTAGTGCGAGACCCTTCTTCTTTTAAATAGTCGTATTGGGCTCTGACTTGAAAAAACTCACTGGGTTTAAAAACTACCATTGGGCTTACGCGGTAAGTCTTAGCGCTTAAGCTTGGTAGTCCTAGATAATCCAGTCTAAGTCCGGCTCCCCAACGGCTAGTCCATTGCCCTAGAAGGTAGGTGTAAAAACCTCCTAAGTTTTCTGTGCCGCTGGGACTTTCTTTTCTTTGATAGAAGTATTCGCTTTGCCACTCGATCATGGTGTGACGGTTGGGTTTCCATTTTAGTAAAAAGTCAGCACCGCCAAGCCAGCTTTTGTAGGAACCACCGTTTTCGTTGCCGCCTAAAATAAAAGAGGCGCCCCCTAGTAGGGTGAGATCTTGTTTTAAGTCCCCCG
>JAGRNM010000318.1 GCA_020440745.1 Deltaproteobacteria bacterium | reverse complement strand
CTTGATTCTTCATGGAAGACAAGATCAAGTTATCCCCTTAGAACATGCTCAGAGACTTCATCAAGGGCTTCCTAACTCGGACTTAATTATTTTAGAAAGCTGCGGACACGCTGCTGTCTGGGACGCCCATGGACAAATCAAAAAAGAGATTTTAAATTTTCTCAAAGAAAATCCATGAATAAACCCCAAACCATTGCTGAGATTCTTAAAAAAACCCTAGAAAAAAGCTCTTTTCAATTACCTATGGCTAGAGAAAAACTTCTAAGCCAATGGAAAGACCTTCTTGGAAGCCCCCTCAACGAACAAGCCACACCCAAAGCCTTTCACCACGATACTTTAATGATTGAAGTAAGCCACCCTACTTGGATGCAAGAAATGCATTTTTTTAAACACAAAATCTTAGAAAAAATTAAACACCAACATCCAAAAGCCCAAGTCAAAGACTTACGTTTTACTTTAAAAAACTAAAAAAAAATCCGAAGCCATTAAAGACTTCGGATTTCTTAACTATATAATATTAATAAAAAGCTAAACTTACTCACCTAGAGCTTTTTTAAGTTCCTCAGTTAAGAGAGGCACTACCTCAAAGAGGTCAGCCACAATACCATAGTCAGCTTTTTGAAAGATAGGCGCCTCAGGATCTTTGTTAACTGCCACAATGATCTTAGACGTACGCATACCTGCTAAGTGCTGAATCGCTCCACTAATACCAAAAGCCATATAAAGCTTAGGATTAACCACCTTACCGGTCTGGCCAATCTGCATATCATGGGAGGCATAGCCACTATCTACCGCAGCACGGGAAGCACCTACACTAGCGCCCATAACATCAGCTAGCTTCTGCAAAATTTCAAAATTAGCAGCGCTCTTCATAGCGCGACCACCAGAAACAATGATCTCAGCTTCTGTTAGATCTACTTTGTCACTAGCTCCTTTAATAAGTTCTTTCATAGGAGCTCGTAGCTCTCCTGTATCAGCATCTTTTTTGACTAACTCAGCGGTAGCACCACTTTGTGCTTGGCCCAGGCCAAAAGAGTTAGGACGAATCAAAGCCACTTGTGGACTACCATTAATAGTAACATCTACTAAAGCCTTCCCTGAATAAATAGGATGAGTAGCTACTAACTTACCACCATCAATCTTTAACTCAACGCTGTCAGCAGCAATACCCGTATCCAAACGGCCAGCTAGGCGAGGCATACAGTCACGACCAACAGGAGAAGCCGCAGCCAAAAAGATTTCGGGCTGAGTCTCTTTAACCAAATCAGCCAATACTTTGACATAAGCCAAGGTATTGTATTTTTCTAAATTGCCACTTCCTAAGGCGTAGACTTTTTTAACACCGTAAGCGGCTAATTCATTGGCTAAGGCTTCATCACCACCACCAACTAAAACGGCTTCGGCTTGGCCACCAATTTGGCCTGCTAATTCGCTGGCTTTACTTGCTAGTTCTAAAGCCGTCTTTTTTAATTTTCCATCTTGATGTTCTGCTAAAATGAGTACGTTACCCATGATTAAAACTCCTTATGATCAAATTTTTTAAAAGCTTCTATAAGTTTATAGAAATAATTAAAGCACCTTAGCTTCATTTTGAAGAAGATTGACCAACTCTTTTACTTGAGTTGCCACATCACCTTGCAACATTTTACCAGGAGCCTTTTCAGGAGGTAGACGATAGTTACTAAAATTCACTTTAGCACTGGCGCCACCAGAAGCTTCACTTAATTTAATAGTCTCCACAGGCTTAGACTTAGCCTTCATAATGCCAGGTAAAGAAGCATAACGAGGAGTATTTAAACCTTTCTCACAACCAAAGAGAGCAGGCAGAGGCACTTCATAAACCTCTTTAGCTCCCCCGCTTACTCGTCTAGTTGCTGTAGCCTTACCTTCTCCTACTTCAATAGCTTCCAAAATCATCACTTGAGGCCAATCC
>JAGRNM010000317.1 GCA_020440745.1 Deltaproteobacteria bacterium | reverse complement strand
CGATCAAGACCCAAAGTTAAATCCTCAAGCAAAACGCTATGACGCTTTGACTTATATGGAGGTCCTGCAAAACCGTCTACAAGTGATGGACAGTACAGCCATTAGCCTTTGTATGGAAAATGAGATTCCGATTGTGGTTTTTGATTTATTTAAAAAGGGAAATATTAAAAGAGTCATTAGTGGCGAAAAAATTGGAACCGTTGTCTCTTAAAAAATAAACTTCTTTAAAGGAGAACTCTCATGTCCGAAGCTGTTCTTAAGCAAGCCGAATCAGGTATGGAAAAAAGTCTAAGCGCCCTTAGAGCTGAGCTTAGTAAGGTAAGAACAGGGCGGGCCTCAACCAGCCTTTTAGAAGATGTCCAAGTGGAATATTACGGATCTCCTACTCCTATTAATCAAGTGGCGACTTTAAGTGCTCCCGAGCCAAGACTTTTGACTGTAAGTCCTTGGGATGCCTCGGTGATTCCTTTAATTGAAAAAGCTATTGTGGCCAGCGACCTAGGATTAACCCCTTCTAACGACGGTAAGTTGATTAGGATTCCTATTCCTGCTCTAACAGAAGAGCGTCGTAAGGACTTGGTCAAATTAGTCAAAAAATATGGAGAGGAAGCTAAGGTAGCTGTCCGTCATCATCGGCGAGAAGCAATGGATAAACTGAAAAAGTTAGAAAAAGACAAAGAGCTTAGTGAAGACGATGGTAAACGTTTAGAAGAAAAAATTCAAAAATTAACAGATTCTTTTGTCTCCAAAGTGGACCAGATTTTGGAAAAGAAAGAAAAAGATATTTTAGAAGTTTAACGGTTCCTCTTTCATGTCTGAGACTGAACTCATCAAGGTTCCCCAACATCTTGCAATCATTATGGACGGCAATGGTCGGTGGGCCGAATCAAAAAACTTGCCTCGTTTAGAAGGGCATCGTCTTGGTAGTGAGTCTGTAGAAAAAGTGGTAGAAGCCTGTTCGGAGTGGGGTATTAAAGAATTAACCCTCTATGCTTTTAGCCAGGAAAACTGGCAGCGTCCTACTGAAGAAGTAGCAAGTCTCATGGACTTACTCAAAATTTTTTTGGCTAAAAAAAGACAAAAACTTTTAAAAAACAAAATTAGTTTAAAAGCCATTGGTCGTTTAGAGCTTTTGCCAGAATCCGTCTTAAGAGAATTAACTCAGACTATTGAGGCGACTCGTCATGGAGACAGGATGATTTTAACTTTAGCTTTAAGTTATGGTAGTCGTCAGGAAATTATCGATACAGCCAATCAGGGGATTAGGCATGCTATGTCTTTAAATGATCCTGCTTGGCGTTTTGATGAAAAAACTTTTGATGAATGGCTTTATACCGAAGGTCGTACTGCACCTGATCTTTTAATTAGAACTAGTGGTGAGAGACGTATTAGTAACTTTTTGCTCTGGCAGTTAGCTTATGCCGAACTTTACTTTACCGAAACTCTTTGGCCTGACTTTGATGAGAAGGAGTTGAAAAAAGCCTTGTTAGAATACCAAAGTCGAGAAAGGCGTTTTGGAAAAACTCCCGAACAAATACAGAAGGGACAATCCTCATGAAACTAAGACTCTTAACTGGGGTAGCATTGGCTATTGGTGTGAGCCTTTTAGTATTAAAACTAGAGGCCTTTTGGCTTAAGGCTATTATCTTATGTTTAAGCGTCTTGGCTGTTTGGGAAGCCGCTGAGATGTTTCAATCTCAAGGTCTTAAAAAAAGTGATCAGTTTTTTTTGATGTTATTAAACGCTATTATTTTAGGCGGACTTTTTTATTTAGACCCTACTTGGACCTATTTGTATTTGGCTTTTGCTTGGATTTTGCTCTTTGCTTGGCAGATGCTCCGTCTACCTCAAGAGCTTAAAGATGCCTTTCCCAGATTTTTAAGTTCGACCTTTATTGTTTTTTTCTTTAGTCTCTTATTTGGTTTTTTGGGCCTCATT
>JAGRNM010000316.1 GCA_020440745.1 Deltaproteobacteria bacterium | reverse complement strand
AAGCCTCAAAAGACTATTTTTTTTAAAATTTACCCAAATCCAAGAAAAAAGCCTTTATTAAGGACTCATTTTTTTATAAGAGGTCCTAGGCTAGGGTTTTGGGACAAATGCACTCCTAATTAATCATTTTTTAATATTAAAAATTATTAATATTAAAAACAAAATAAGATCCAAAATTTAAGGAATCTGTTTTGTAAATTTTTAGGAAAAGAAAATGAAAAATAAATTACTCATCACTCTTAGTCTCTTGATTGGTATTTTAACTTTTAACTTAAACACGGCCAAGTCCGATACTTTAACCGTAACAAGTTTAGAAAGCGTAGGGGCACCTAGTGCAGCGGAATGCTCTCTAGAGAGTGGCAATAACTACAATTGCACCACTCTACAAGATGCCTTTGAATACGCTAATA
Source organism: Deltaproteobacteria bacterium (assembly GCA_020440745.1). Lineage (GTDB taxonomy): Bacteria > UBA10199 > UBA10199 > DSSB01 > DSSB01 > JAGRNM01. The sequence goes on along the minus strand of JAGRNM010000316.1, from coordinate 1,537 downwards.
CCCAAGCTCCCGGAGCTGATAATCTTTTTGAGATTGTCTTTGCCAGCGACCTCAATGGCACCATTGCCCTCAACCAAGGGGGGATTGATATCGACACGCTCGACAATAGTACCCTGGTGACCCTCAACGGAGACCACCGTATTACCATTGATGCCCAACTAGCTAACTACATCTTTGCTGTCGCTAACTCAAACCCCTTTGACCTAAGTGCTATTCATTTAAGCCGCGGTATCATTGCTAGTGATGACGGTGGATGTCTTTGGTTTGGAGGGGGCAATGTCACCATTAATATCACAGAAGTAACTTTCTCCGACTGTGAAGCCCACAATGGAGGAGCGATTGGAACTATTAATAGTCCCAACGGTACCATTAATATTAGTAAAAGTACCTTTACGGGTAATAAGGCTTCTAGTCTTGGTGGGGCTATTTATTCTCAGCTTGGTGGGGAATTCAATATTAGTCAAAGCAATTTTAGTGGTAATAACGAGGCTCAGGCAGCGGGAGCGCTATTTCTAGGGAATACAGTGACAGCTAACATCACTAATTCCACTATTGTTAATAATAAAGCCATTAATTCAGGGGGTGGTTTGTGGTTTATGCAAGGCGATTTAACTTTAACCTACACAACTATCCATCATAATACTGGAAGCTCAAATCTACATGCATTACCCACTCTATCGGTGACCGTCCGTAACACTATCGTGGGTAACTCTGGGGAGGGTGGCTCTTCTTGTACTACCGACACTCCCTTTATCAGCGAAGGCGGCAACCTCTTTATTACCACCGATTGCATTGATGGCACTGGTACTCAGGATCAAATCATCGATCCCCTCTTTGATACTTTTGATGCGGATTTAGGCATCTTTAAATTACAGTCAACCAGCCTTGCCCTAGGCAATGCCATCGATATCCCAGGCATCACCGAAGACCAATTAGGCAACCCTCGCAACCCGGGAGCTTCTACCAGTGGTGCTTATGAAGTCTATTGTGGTAACGGAGTAGTCGATCAAGGTGAAGCCTGTGATGGAGGAGACTCTTGTACCGCTAGCTGCGAAGAAATAGTAGAGGATCCTATTGCTAGTTGTGGGGATGGTATTGTCCAAACAGACGAAGAATGTGACGAGGGAACGGACAACGGCATCGAAGGCGGTCTTTGCACAGCCGGTTGTCTCAATGTCATCACCGAAGAACCTAATCCTTCCTCTTCCACTAGTGGCGGTTGCAGCTTAAGCTCCGCACCTGTCAATGCTAGCCTCTATTTAGCCTTCTTAAGCCTAGTAGGCCTCCTAGGACTTAGACGCTTTAAGCTTAAGAGATAAAAGACTAGAGTATAAAAAATCCCCCCAACTAAAAGCTTTCTGGTTTTTAGTTGGAGGAATTTATGAACCTTTATCCGCCATTGCAATCCGAGTTTTTTCTAAAAAATTAAGCAAAGACACTTAAAGCGATCTTCCCTCTTAAAGCCTCAAAAGACTATTTTTTTTAAAATTTACCCAAATCCAAGAAAAAAGCCTTTATTAAGGACTCATTTTTTTAT
>JAGRNM010000315.1 GCA_020440745.1 Deltaproteobacteria bacterium | reverse complement strand
TAGAAAACCTAGGCAAGCTTGAGCACTTAATTGAATTTAAAAAATTTAATCTTTCTTTTGGAGATTTATTAAAGTCTTTTAATGTACCTAGAGATTGGGCTCTTTTAGAAAGGAGTTTGCTCTTACTCATGGGACTCACCCAACACCTTGCTCCCCAATACAACCCTCTAGAAACCATTCTGCCCTATGCCCAAAACTTTGCCTTGGGTTCTCAAGGCACAGTAGGAGATTTTTTGGTAGAAACCCTCAAAGAGGCAATCTTGAGTTATGTGAAACTTCCGGCAGAACTACAAAAAACTCTCAAAAGCCTTAAAAAAGGCGAACTTAAATTAGGGCATCCTCAAGCTATTGAAGAACAAAGGCTCTTAAGAAAGGCCATTAATCAACTCAGTTACGTCCTCTTAGCACTAGGTCTATGGTATATGAGCGAAAACACAAGCTCCCTAGGAGCTTGGCAAGAAAGTTTACGCTATGTCAGCATAGGATTTGGACTACTTTTTATTATTAATTTTTTTAGGAAAGGATAAACATGGAAGCCAAAGCTGTTAGCGCTAGTCGTGCCGAATTTACTCACCTGGTTTTACCTCCTGACACCAATGCCTTAGGTACCATCTTTGGAGGTCGTATTATGGAATGGGTAGACATTGCCGCCGCCATTGTCTCACAAAGACACTGCCGCACCACCGCAGTCACAGCCAGTATTGACGAGCTACACTTTATCCACCCCGTCCGTTTGGGGGATATCGTTATTTTAAAAGTTTCGGTTAATTACGTGCATAAGAGCTCGATGGAAATCGGCGTCTCGGTCGAAGCCGAAGACCCAAGAAGCGGCCTTAGACGTCAAACTTCAAGCGCTTTTTTGACCTTTGTCGCCCTTGATGAAGCAGGCAAACCCACCCCCGTCCCTCCTTTGATTTTGGAGACCCAAGAAGACCAAAAACGTTTTGAGGCCGGCAGAATACGTATGGAAAGGAGAAAACAACAGCGCTTAAAACGTCAAAAAAAAGGCTAAAAAATTAAACGCCTTTCTTTTATAATGAAAGATTCATGAAACAAAATCCCAAAAGTCGTTTTGGTTTTTATTTAGTCCTTTCTTTACTTTTTCATGGACTGCTTTTTATTTTCATTTACTACTCCAAACCCTTAGCCAAACGTCCCCAAGCTCCTGCCCCTAAAGTGGTTTTTTTAGAAGCCGAAGACATCCTAAAAACCCCTCTAACCATCGTAGACACTCCCAAACCTGAGCTAGAGCAAGTGCCAGACAAAGCCCGATTTGCCAGTAACTATAATAATAAAGTCCAAGAAGAAACCGTAGCGCCCAGTCTACCAGAAAAAGCTAAACTGAGTGCCGAAACAAGTGATGGTTCGGACAAAAAAGATCAATTAGCTAGTGCTCCAAAGAAAAAAGAAGACAAAAAAGACCTAAAAAATAAGCCAGAAAAAATTAAAAAAATTTCAGAACAAGCTTCTCCTAAGGACCTCAAACTCAAACCCAGCGATGTTACCAACTTAGAAGGGCCAGAAAAAGCCAGCACCTCTCAAGGTAAGCAAGGCGCAGACGAATTTGTGCATGATTATCTGCCGGGTATCAAAATTGGCAACAAAACCTACCTCAATACTCAAGCCATGCCCAATGTGCAGTACTTTACTAGACTTAAAAGAATCTTTCGTCTGCGCTTTAATCCCACCGAGGCACTTCGACAACATTTTCAATACAACCGGGTGGTAGTTGCTCAAGTCAATACCACGCTGGGAGTAGAAGTCCATGCCGATGGGAGTTTAAAAAAAGCCTTTGTTATTAAAAGCTCTGGCATCAACGCCTATGACAAAGAATCCTTACTTACTGTGCGCCAAAGCGCACCTTTTAGCAGACCTCCCCAAAATCTATTAGCAGAAGACGGCGTCTTACGCATGACTTGGCATTTTACCACTTACTTATGATCTAATAGACCTAAAGACTTGG
>JAGRNM010000314.1 GCA_020440745.1 Deltaproteobacteria bacterium | reverse complement strand
AAGCTAAGAAGTGCTCTTTACCTTCAATGCCTAGCCACAGACCATGGGGAGAAGCATGAAGGATTTCAACCATCGAAGTATTTTTTCCACGCTTGGGTAAATTCATGGGATTTATTTCCTACAATGGATCCTATTTCTTTTAAAGCCTTTTGGCCTAGGCCATAAGCTAAGCTAATTTAATCTCTGGCTCCAGCCAAAATTTGGCTTCACCTTCAGGAGCACTCAAATGTACATGCATTCTTTTTTCTTCCCTAGAAAAAAAGAAAAATCGATAGTTTTTATGACGAAAAATAGTCGGACTCATTGTCTTTTTTCAAAGGCGAGCCTAAGACAAAAAAAATTGCCAAACAATTAACAGAATTAAAAATCTGTACTCATGAGTTTGTAATTGGAGAAATCGTCGCAGGCCATTTAGGCCCTAAGCGCAAAACTATCTTGGAGAGCTTTCGTTTTTTAGAAAAAATCCCTTTAGCCAAGACAGAAGAAATTTTACTCTTTGTAGAAAAAGAAAAACTCTATGCCAAAGGACTTTCTTGGATAGATCTCCACTTACTCTTCTCTACCCTTTCCCATCAGCTCAATCTATGGACTTTCGACCAAAAACTTTTAAAGATAGCCAGGGGTTTTAATATAGAATTCAAAACTTAAAAATAAGCTGGCAAAATCCCAAGCTAACGAGAAAAGGCTCAAAGCCCGAGCTCTAGGAAGTCAATCCTGAAAAAGTCTTATTGTCATTGCGAGGAGCCAAAGGCGACATGGCAATCTCGTCATAATTTAGATTTAGGGGTCAAATACAGAGTTGGTAAATTATTAATTAACCTTTATAAGTCTCTACCCAAGCTCGTAAGGAAGCCAAGGTAGGTAATCTATTATGCCCATCATCGGCTGGTGCATAAAAGCGGTACTCTTGGCGCAAGCTTTCATAACGACTAGCACCTGCATCACTTAGTACATCTAAAGCTCTCTCCATATAATCCACACCTAAGTAATATCCTAAAAAGACTAGATAAGCCTCTTCTTCCCGTGTGACTACACCGCTGATTAGTTCTTCAAATAGAGTTTGTTTAAAACTAGCAACTCCTAAGCCCTTGACAATATCTTTTGCTAATTCTTTTTGCTCTATCTTAAGGTTGTACTCAGCCAGGTCCAGAGCTAAAGGTTCACTAGCCAAGTCATCTCGCCAATCCAAAGTATAAAAGGTGCCGTTTTCTCTCATGGCATCTAAAATATCCACCGCAATATCATCCATGGATTTTCCATAAGCTTTAGCAGCCCAAACTTGTCGGGCGATTTCTCCCGTATTTCTTGCCTCTTTTTCGGCTTCTGAGATGTCTTTTATTTGATGCCGGAAGGCTTTTGCTACATCCTCTGCAACTCTTTCTTCAGAAAAGTGATCTCTTGCCACAGTAGAAGTTGTCACCCCCACTAGATTAAGTCCCAAAAGTCCTAAACGAGCCAAACGACCCTGAGGAGTATTTGCAGCAGCAAGCTCTGCAAATCTTGAAGAATAGCTAAAAGCAATGAGAAGACCTGAAAAGACTAAACCTGCAACATCAGATGCATATTCTCCATTACTGGTCTTCTCTTGGCTAAGATCATTAATTAAATAAAAACTACTTAAACCTGCTTGGGCCAAACCACTTCCCCGAGTTGCGGCTGAAGTAACCGTACTAGTATAAACATCGGTAGCCATATCAGTAGCCTGATAAAGGTTCAGTAATTGTCTACTATAATAAGCTAAAGGAAGAGCCCCCACCACAGGAGCAAAGGCAGCTACTTTGCTAGCATCGTTAGGTAAAATTCCAGAGTCTAGTAAACGTAAACCTTCTAGTAAGTTAAGGACAGGAGCCGCCATTCCAAGAAAAGTGAGCAGCCCGTTCAAACCAGAAACCAAGGGAGAAAACGCAGGTCTGTTATCTAGCATTGAGAGTCGGATGTTATTAGAAAACTTTGCTGGATTTTTTAGGATGCGGT